>CAXRCQ010000209.1:0-3610 GCA_964228845.1 Blastomonas sp. | reverse complement strand
AGACCACGATCAGATCGGCCTCGCGGCTGAGCTGGATATGCCCCATCTCGGTCTCGTTCTTGAGATCCCAGAGCGTGGTGAACACCTCGTTCTCGCTCAGCGCCGCGAGCGTCATCGGGGTGATGAACTGCGCGCCGCCCTCGGTCAGCACGCAGCGCACGCTCATACCCGCCTTGCGGATCAGCCGGATCAGCTCGCATGCCTTGTACGCCGCAATGCCGCCGCCGACGATGAGCAGGATATGGGGTGTTTTCATGGGGGCCAGCGGTAAATGCTGCGCGCGCGCCGGTCAACGATAGTGCCAGCTTTCGAGCAGGCTCGACGTACCGGGGCGGTAGGGCGTGTCAAACGTTTCGGCAGGCCGTGTCTCGCCGCAGCGATAGAGCGGGCCTGCGACGAGGCGCCTGCGATATAGCGCGGCCAGCACGATGGCATGAGCAAGCGCACACAGCGCGACGCCGAGCAACTGGCCCGCCCGGCCCTCGATCAGCAGCGTGCCATGCGGGAGGCCATCGAACAGGCAGACGAGGCCGATCGCCTGCGCACACGAAATCGCTGCCGCCAGGGCAGCCAGATGATCGCGGATCCGCAAAAGAATGAAGGACAGGAACATGCGATCCGCCTACACCGCGCGTGGGCGGCGCGCTGTGCGGCAGATCGCAGTTGCGCGTCAAAACTTCACGCGGTGACCGCGCGCAGCCCCTCGATGAAATGCGGGATGTTCGCGTCGGTGAACCCGGCGATGTTGATCCGGCCCGATCCCGCCATGTACACGCCCCAGTCGGCGCGCAGCGCGGCGATCTGGTCGGGCGTCAGCTGCAGCACCGAGAACAGCCCGTTCTGCTGACCGACTGCGGCCAGGTTGACCGATCCGATCGACTGGTAGGATGCGAGCGCATCGCGCACGCCGCGCATCCGTGCGCGCATCGATTCGAGCTCTGCCAGCCAGATCTTGGTCAGCCCCTCGTCTTCCAGCACGATCCGCACCGAAGCGGCGCCATGATCGGGCGGCATCGACCAGTTGGCGCGGGCCAGCGCAGCAAGGTTCGACTGGATCGCGGGCTGCTGCTCGGCGCTTTCGGTCATCGCGTAGAGCGCACCGACGCGCTCGCGATACAGGCCGAAATTCTTGTCGCAGCTATAGGCGATCAGCGCCTCGGGCACTTTGCCCAGCACGGTGCGCAGGCCATAGCCGTCCGCCTCGAAGCCATGGCCCAGGCCGTGATAGGCCAGGTCGATCAGCGGGAAGAGCCGCTTGGCGGCCACCGTCTCGGCGATCTGCTGCCACTGCGCTTCGCTGTAATCCGCGCCGGTAGGGTTATGGCAGCAGCCGTGCAGCAGCACCGCATCGCCGGCATCGGCCTTGTCGAGCGCGGCTTCGAGCGAGGTGAAATCCAGCTTCTGCGTCGCCACATCGAGATGGCGGAAGGTTTCGCTGGCCAGGCCCACCGCGTTGAAGATCTGCACATGGTTGGGCCAGCTCGGCGTGCCCATCCAGATGCGCTTCACACCGGCCTTGAGCAGCAGGTCTGCCGCCAGCCGCACCGCGCCGGTGCCGCCGGGGGTCTGCAGACCATCGATCCGGCCCGCCGGATCGAAATCGCCCAGCATCCACGGCATGATCGCGCGGACAAAGCCCATATCGCCTTCGGGGCCGAGATAGCTCTTGCTGTCCTGGCCATCGAGCAGCCGCGCCTCGGCGGCCTTGATCGCCTTGAACACCGGGGTTGCGCCATCTGCGGTACGATAGACGCCGACGCCCAGATCGATCTTGGTCGGGCGGTCATCGGCAGCATAAAGCTTGATCAGCGCGAGCAGCGCATCGGCCGGTTGCGCCTTCAATAGTTCCAGCACGGGTCAGTCCCCCATTTCAGCTTCGATTGTTGCCGGAAAACACCTTTCCGGCGTCAGGAAAATGCGCGAGCCTCCATGCCGACCGATGCGCGCCGGGGCAAGGCAAAAAGGTCGGTTGCCGCACCAGGTACGACAACCGGCCCTCGTTATTGCCCTTTTTTGGCAGATGCGACCCTGCGGGCTATTTCTTCCGCCTGGCGGATCGTCAGAACGGGACGAAGCTGCGCTTGCGGGTGAATTTCATGTAACCGGCATTGACGCCCAGGCGCAGGCCCAGCCCCAGGCGCACCGGGATCAGCACGACATCGCCGCGGCGCAGATAGCTGGTGTGGAAACCGCCGACCAGATAGGCCGCGCCCTCGCCCGCGCCGAAGCGCTTGTACAGATCCTCGGTGTCATAGAGGTTGTAGACCAGCACGAAGGTGTTGCCGGCATTGGCACCGGCATCGAACCCGATCGACGGCCCGGTCCAGTAGACCGGCCGATCGCCCTCGATCTTGTGGTGCAGCGTGCCCGATCCGTAGCGCAAGCCCACGACGAACGCGCCCGAAGCCTCGCGCCCGACAATATAACCATTGGGTTCGCCCTGCTTGCGAAGGATGTCCTCGATCAGCCCGGCCAGACCTTCTGCCCCCTTGCCGAACACGCCTTCGGCCGCGCCGATCAGGTCGTCCTTCTGATAGCCCTTGCCAGCCACTGGCGGGCTGCCGGTGGTCGCAGGTGCAATCTCGCTGGCGGCGGGCGGCAGCGAATCGGTATCGCTCGTGGTGCCGGTGTCAGGCGTGCCGTAATCATAGCCCTGATCGAGCGGTGCTTCGGTCACGGGCCCAGAATTCGCAGGACGCGACGGCGTGGCCAGATCGGCGTCGATCGCCTCGTTGGGATCGATCGTCTGCACCTGGGCATGGGCCGTTACCGCCAGCGGACCGCCCAGCCCCGTCACGGCGAGCGCAATTACCGCCAGACCTCGTCCGAACCAGCCCATCTGCATTATTCGCCTCCCGCCTCTGCACGATTAACCATGAGTCCCGGATTTGTGCACAAGTGACAATGAATGGGCGATGACCCGAGTCGGGCGCGCGACAGCCTGAGTCGATATTGCGGCAAGCCGTGCCGAAGGGCCGGATTTTGCAGGAGTGGAATTGAATATGATGAACCTGGCACAAAACCGCACTTAACCGGTTGATCCCCACGAAACCCGCCGCTATAGCGCGCTCTGGCCAATCGACCGGCCCCGTAGCAGGGGCAAGCAAGCATCGAAATGCTGCCATGCGGAGACGTGGGTGAGTGGCTGAAACCAACGGTTTGCTAATCCGATTGTGGTTTTCTTGCCGACGCCAAGAATACAGCAGAATCCCTGCATTTCAAGCGCCTTTCTCGTCTGCAAACCGTTCGTCGCGTGCCACGTTTTGTGCCACCCCCTGAATCGCCACCTGCTTTTCGCTCGGGGTCAGGTGATCCAGATAGCGCTCGGTGGTCTTGATGCTGGCATGGCCGAGAACCTGTTGCAGGTCATAGATGCTGCCCCGTCCCTCGCGCAGGTATCGCACCGCGAAAAGGTGCCGCAGATCGTGGAAGCGGAACGTGCGGAACTCTGTGCCCTGCTGTGCCGCTTTTCGTGCCGCTCGGGTCACGGTCGCATAGAACTGCGCGCCGACGTTCTTGAACCGCTCGCCCTCGCCGCGCCAGAACACATATTGGGAACGGAGATACTGCGGCTTGCTGTCGATGATTTCCAGCGCATAGGGGGACAGCG
>CAXRCQ010000208.1:0-6403 GCA_964228845.1 Blastomonas sp. | reverse complement strand
TTCGGTGCGGTGCAGCCGCGCGCCGTGTGAAAGGTCGTCACGGCTTCGCGATATTTCTTCGGGTCTTCAAACTCGCAGTAGATCGTGCTGATGCCGCAAGCAAGCGCGGCGTCGAGCTGTTCCAAACTGCGGACGAGCACGATCAATTGCGGATTGGCGATTTCAGGTTTCGGATTAGCTGGCGCGGCCTTAATTCCGCAATCCGCAATCCGCAATCCGCAATCCGGTTCGCCGCAAGCCGACGGCTATACAACCACCGTTATGACATTAATGTTTATGGGTTCACGACCTAGGCTCCTTCGTTGCCAAGTCTCGCTGCCTCTCCCATCAAGGGAGAGGCAAGAAGGTCACAACATCGCCATATCGGTGGGCAGGCCCAGAGAGATGCGGCCGACCAGCTCGTAGACGCTGCTGGCCGTCGCGATATGCTGGGTCGCGACATGCGCGTCGCGAAAGCGGCGCTGGAGGTTGCTGGTCATGTAGACCGCGCTGCCGCCGCCAATGGTGAATGCGGTTTTCGCGACCTCGGCCGAGCTTTCGGTGGCATAAGTGGCAGCAAGGCGGAGCAGCGCGCGCTCCTCGGGCGATAGCTCGCCCCGCGTTGTTGCTCCGTGCCAGCACGCCTCGACGCATTCGCGCAAATAGGCCTCGGCCCCGCCGAGCTTCGCCTGGGCACGCATCAGCTCGGTCTGCACCACGCCGCGTTCGGCGAGGCTGCGCTGGCCACCCTGCGGCTTTTTCGCCTTGGCGAGAGCCTCGATCTCGTCGAGCGCGCCTGCTGCATTGCCGAGCGCGACCGAGGCGACGCCCAGCGCCAGCAGCCCGAAGATCGGAAACTGATAGAGCGTGCCGGGCTCCACCGGCTTGTCCGCGATCAGCGAGACGCTGCGCTCCTTGGGAACGATGATATTCTTGACGGTAAAGTCGCCCGAGCCGGTCCCCTTCATTCCCATCACATGCCAGGTATCGAGCAGTTCTGCCTGATCGGCCGGAAAGATCATCATCCGGTGATAGGGCGCGCCATTGTCGAAGCGCTGCAATTCTCCGTCCTTGAACACCATCGCGCCGCCCGACAGCCAGTCGCAATTGGCGCTGCCCGATCCCCATTGCCAGCGGCCGGAGACGACATAATGGTCGCCCATGTCGTCCGCCCGGCCCATCGGCGCGAACACGCCGCCGGTGATCGAATGCGGGTCGGCATAAATCTCTGCCGCCACGTCATGCGCGAGATACGCCGCGTTGAGCGCGGTGGTCGATCCGATCATCGCGCACCAGCCCGCACTCGCCTCGGCGCGCGCGATGGCGTGCAGCACCGCGACCATGTCCATCGGGGTCAGCTCCAGACCCTGCAGGCTCTTGGGCCGCAGGATGTTGAACGCCCCGGCCTGCGCCATCGACTGGGCGATATCGGCGGGGAGGTGCCGCGCCTGCTCGATCTCGTCCGCGCGCGCGGCGATGCCGGGCAGCAGCATGGCGATGGCGTGGCCCAGCGGCTCAATGCTTTCAAGAGGTTGCATCATGACCTTCCCTCCCCTTCACAACCGCATCAGGCTCGCCAGATTGTTGCGCTGCATGTCGCTCGATCCGCCGACGATCGGCATGCCCAGCAGGTCGCGGACATGGCGTTCCATTTCGTACGCATCGCTGAGCGCGTATGATCCCATGACCTGCTGGCAGGTCAGCGCGATCTCGACCCCGGTGTCGGCGACGAACAGCTTGGCCATGCTGGTATCCACCGAACATGGCCGCCCTTCATTGGCCAGCCAGGCGGCGTGGTAGAGCAAATGACGCGCGGCCTGCCACTTGGTCTTGGCGGTGACCAGCTTGTTCCGGATCGCCTGGTGCTGGCTGATCGGCTTGCCGAACTGCACGCGCTCCTGCGCATAGGCCCAGGTCTCGTCGATCGCGGCGCGCGCAATACCGAGCGCGACGGCGGAAATCTCCAGCTTCTCGACATCGAGCGCGCGGCCCGCGAGCAGCTTCCAGCCCTGGTTCCACATCGCCTCGCCGCCGACGATTGCGCTGACCGGCAGTCGCACATTGTCAAAATAGACGTCCTGGCTGTGCGTATAGCGCAGGTTGACATGCTCGATGTCCTGCATCGTCACACCCGGCGCTTTGGTCGGCACCAGCACGAACGAGAGGTTGCGATAGCGCTCCTCCGCCGGGCCCGAACGGACCAGGCAATAGATATAATCCGCCCAGTCCGCGCCGGTGCACCAGCGCTTGGCACCGTTGATGACGATCTCGTCGCCCTCGCGCACCGCGCGCGTCTCGACGCTCGCCAGGTCGCCACCGACATTGGGTTCGGACAGGCCATAGGCGAAGAACAGCTCGCCCCTGGCGAGGCGCGGCAGGAATTCGGCCTTCTGCTCGGTCGATCCGTTCTCGCTGAGGTTCATGCCGCCATAGAAGCTGGTATGGATGAACGGCCCGGCAAGGCACGGCCCTGCGGTGGCGAGTTCCTCGATCACCGCGATGGCGGCGACGAGGTCCTGCCCGGCCCCGCCATATTCCTCGGGCACGGTCAGAGCAGTCAGCCCCAAATCGTTGAGCTTGCTGTAGACATCGCGCGGCCACTCGGCCGCCCTGTCCCAGGCCTGCCGCGCCTCGCGCGGGGCATGATCGGCAATGAACCGCTGGATCGTGTCGCGCAGCGCGCTGACGTGCTCGGGCTCGTCGGTGAAGGTCTGGAGGGTCATGGGACCGCCTTTCTTCCCTCTCCCATCGGGAGAGGGTTGCGCAGACTTGGTGCTGCGCAGCAGCGCCTAGTCGGAGCTGGGTGAGGGGATTGCCCCTCCATTATTACATCCATGGCCCTCATCCTGGTTCGGCTAGGCCCTGGATTGCATCCAGGGCAAGCCTGCCCGTTCCTTCTCCCGGAGGGAGAAGGACAAACTCACTCCCCCGTCAGTTTCGGCGCGCGCTTTTCGGCCATGGCCAGCACCGCCTCGCGCCGGTCGCCGAGATAGTTCGAGACGCTCTCCCAGCCGATCGCCGCATCCATCATTTGCGCGGCGAGTGCGCGCAGCGGGATGTTGGTCACGCTCTTGGTCCAGCGCACTGCCCATTTCGGGTTGCCCTGCAGCTTGGCGATGATCTCGCCCAACTTGGCATCGAGCTGGTCGCCCGGCACCGCATGGTTGATCAGGCCCAATTCCTTGGCCTCCGCCGCGCTCAGCATGTCACCGGTCATCAGCAGCTCCTTGGCTCTGGCATAGCCGATCAGCTGCGGCCAGATCAGCGCGCCGCCATCGCCTGCGACCAACCCCACCTTGACATGCGGATCGCCGATCACCGCCCTTTCGTCGGCAACGATGATGTCGCAGAGCAGCGCGATGGTGGCGCCCAGCCCTGCCGCCGCGCCATTCAGGCGGCACAATATCGGCTTTTCCATCTCGAGCAGGCTGGAGACGATACGCTTGGCATCCCAGGCGATCGCGCGGAAGCTCGCCGGATCGTCGATCTGCCGCTGGAACCACTGGAAATCGCCGCCCGCGCAGAACGCCCTGCCCTTAGCAGCCAGCACGATGATGTCACTCTCGCTGTCCCGCTGCAGATCGGTGAACACCCGCGCCAGCTCGTCGTGCATCGGGCCGTCAACGCCATTGACCGGATGGTCCGAGGTGATGAAGGCCTTCAGTACCCGCCCTTCGCGCTCGAAGGTGAAGCGCGTGTAGCTCTGGTCCTCGATGCGGAATTTGTGGCTCATCCGATATCTCCCAAACGCACCAGCCGCCGTCCGAAGCTCGCGCCGGTGAACAGCCCGCAAAACGCCTCCGGCATGGCCTCGAGCCCGTCATACAGCTCCTCGCGATAGATCAGCTTTCCATCGCGGATCATCTGCCCCATCGCGGCCTGCGCCTCGGCGAAATGCGGAATGTCGTCGAACACCAGGATGCCGCGCATCGTCAGCCGCTTGGCGATCATCTCGCCGGTATTCGTTATCCCTGCCCGCTCGCCCTGCGGCACGTTGTAATCGGCGACCTGGCCCGACATCACGATCCGCCCGTGCAGCCGCATCAAGGGCAGCACCGTGTCGATCATCGCATTGCCGACATTGTCGAAGAAGATATCGACGCCCTTGGGGCAGGCCGCCGCGATCGCCGCGCCGAGATCGTCCACCGCCTTGTAGTCGATCGCCGCATCGAAGCCGCACGCCTCGACCAGCCAGTCGCATTTCTCGCGTCCACCCGCGATACCGGTCACACTCGCCGCGCCCCAGGCACGCGCAAGCTGACCCGCGGTCGCGCCGACCACGCCTGCCGCCGAACTGATCAGCACATGCGCGCCTTCGCGAAACTCGCCGACGCGCTTCATGCCGAACCAGCTCGTCATGCCCGGAATTCCGAGCACGCCGAGCCACAGGCTGCGCGGCAGGCCATTGTCGGCGATGGGCATCACATAGCCGCGCCCGTTGCTGATGCTGTGCGTCGTCCAGCCGCCGCTGCCGGTCACCCAGGTACCGACCGGAAAGCGGGTGTTACGGCTTTCGGTGACCAGCCCGACCATGAACCCGTCCATCGTGCCGCCCGGCGGGATCGGCGGCGCATAGCTCGCGCCGGTGGCGTGCAGCCGCGACCGCACCCCGGGATCGACCGAGGCGATGCGGTGTTCGATCAGGAATTGCTGGTCCTCGAGCGCGGGAATGGCGCGCTCGACAATCGCGAAGTCACTGGGCTGCGGCAGACCATCGATCGGTGCCTTGAGCACCACGCTGCGCATCGTCGCCATGACCTTTTCCCGCTCCTGACCTGTTATCGTTGTGCACTTGATTGCATAACCGATACCAATGGCCAAGCGGAAATGCTGACATTCATGTCAGCGCCGACGTTCAGCCGGGGCGGCGATCGTTCCCCAGTTCGGCCAGCAGCGCGCGGTCGGCATCGGGCACCAGCCCCTCGAGCACCCGCCAGAATCCGGTGACCGATTCCTGCCCCGCGCGGCGATAAGCCTGGGCAAGGCGGCTGCGCAGCGCATCGAACAGCTCTGCCTCCAGCATCGCGCCCGCCGGGGTGAGCCTCAGCAGCTTCTGCCGCCGGTCGGTCTCGCCGCTGCGAGTCTCGATCAGGTCGCGGCGCTGCAGCTCGGTCAGCACCCGGCCCAGCGACTGCTTGGTGATCGCGAGCGCGCGCAACAGCTGGCTCACCGTCAGATCGGGATTGCGCGCGATGAAATAGAGCGCGCGGTGGTGCGCCCTGCCCAGCCCCTGCTTGGCCAGATGATCGTCGATCGACTTGGTCAGCCGCGTATAGCCGAAGAACAGCAGCTCCACGCCATGGCGGATTTCATCCTCGCGCAGGAAAAGCGCGGAAGCCGAGGGGGAAGATGGGACAGGCATGTTGACCTTGATTGCCAGCAGGATTAGGTCTTGGCAAGCCCGCGTTGCAGCAAGGCCAGCCGTCGGGACGCAGACCACCAGTTCCAATCCTTGCGCCTTTGAGGGGATGACATGCTGCCTTTCACGATCGAGCCAACGAACACCCCCACGCCCATCGATGCGCGCGATGCGGCGCTGGTCGATCCCGGCTTCGGCAAGCTGTTCACCGATCACATGGTGGTGGTCCGCTATGACGAGGCGCATGGCGGCTGGTACGACGCAAAGGTTACGGCGCGCGCGCCGATCCCGATGGACCCCGCGTCGTCGGTGCTGCATTATGCGCAGGAAATCTTCGAGGGGATGAAGGCCTATAAGCTGTCCGACGGCAGCACCGCGCTGTTTCGCCCCGACGCCAATGCGCGCCGCTTCAACGAATCCGCCACGCGCATGGCGATGCCGCACGTGCCCGAGGACCTGTTCATCGAATCGGTCGAGCAGCTGGTGCGGATCGATTCCGAATGGTTCCCGAAGGTAGAGGGCGGCGCGCTGTACCTGCGCCCGTTCATGTTCGCATCCGAGGTGTTCCTTGGCGTCCGTCCGGCGAAACAATATCTGTTCATCACCATCGCATCACCCGTGGGCGCCTATTTCAAGGGCGGCATCGCGCCGGTGACGATCTGGGTGTCGCAGCATTATACCCGCGCCGCGCCTGGCGGTACGGGCGCTGCCAAATGCGGCGGCAATTACGCGGCAAGCCTTGTCGCCCAGGCTGAAGCGACGGCGCAAGGCTGCGATCAGGTGGTGTTCCTCGATGCGGCCGAGCACAAATGGGTCGAGGAACTGGGCGGCATGAACCTGTTCTTCGTGTTCGATGATGGCAGCATCGTCACCCCGCCGCTGACCGGCACGATCCTGCCCGGCATCACGCGCAGCTCGATCATCGCGCTGGCCCGCGAACAGGGTCTGACGGTGCGCGAGGAGCCTTATTCGAACGATCAGTGGCAGGCCGATGCGGAAAGCGGCCGCCTGCGCGAAACCTTCGCCTGCGGCACCGCAGCGGTGGTGACCCCGGTCGGCACGGTC
>CAXRCQ010000207.1:0-4296 GCA_964228845.1 Blastomonas sp. | reverse complement strand
GCTCGACCTCGGCAAAGTTCGTCTCGAACTGCCGTCGCGCGCGCGCAGCGGACTCTCCCGCCTCCTTTTCGAACAGCGCAAAGCCGCTACCCGAGCCGTCATATTCGGCGCGGATGAATGCGGGAAAGATGGAGGATTGATCGGGCACTTACTTCCCCAAGGCTTGGCGAATGAGAACGGGCAGGCTCGACCTCGCCCAATCGAAGATGGCGTTTGGGTTCACCCGCGCGCGGCGCGAGGTGCGGCGGATACCGATGAAGGCGACGAACTGCTGCTGAAGCACGCGCCCAGCGCGCACTCGTCCACTCCGTGGAAGCGGACGCGGATTTGCGCGGCCGGCTATCCGCGTGGTGATGTCGCGGACGATGAGCACGGCTTCACCGGGATGCCGACCCGGGATTTGGACCAACGGGCCGATCTGCTTTTCGTAGCCGCCGGCGCGATACCGGGCCGGCGTCATGCGGAAATTGCCCTTCACCCGCTTCTGCAGATCCGAACTGGCGATCCAGAGCCATTCGCCTCGCGGAGATATCTCCGCGCCCTCGGTGTACGAGATAATGGCGCCCACCGTTCGCTCGTTGGCGGTGCGCAGGTGGATGATACCGGAAGCAGAGAAGGCTTCGCCACCGCGGCGATGCACCCGGCCCGACATGCGCAGGTCGGACGTTGACGCAATCGCGTTGCCCAGCCGGCCCAGTCCTGCGCTTGCCATCTGCGCTCGCAAGGTGGACAGAGCGTTGCGCGCAGCCCGGTCCGTCGCCACCAGCGCGGCATTCTCCATCACCTGGATCGCACCCCGGCGAAAGTCGGAGAAGCGCCCCGCCTGACGGAGCGACGGCCTAATCGCCATTCTTTCTCAGGCGCGCCATCTGGTTGCCGATGACATTGAACGCCTGGACCAGAACCGCTGGCTGGTCGAGCAGCGAACCGCCGTCTGGCCACACCATACCGCTGAGCCCCCGATCGCATTGGTGATAGAGGCGCAGCAGATCGAGCTCGTCATCGTCGATCAGGTCGCTGGGATTGACGTCGAAATCACCGACGCCTTCGATGTGCCAGCAGTCGACTCCGCCCCACTGTTCGAAATCGGCTGGCCGGTGGGCGACGGCGCAGGCGATGAGGAGTTTTTTTCCGCTTCCTTCGACAGGAACATGCGGTTGGTGGCCTCGATGTAGATCTGGACGAAGGCCTGCCCCGGCTTCAGGTCATGATCCGTCTCGAGTTGCGCGAGGTCACGGTCAAGCGCGTCGATGGTGTCGAGCGGGATTGCACCTTCGCGCGATGCAAACGGGGTGGAGATTCCCGACCATCCGGCCAACACCACCGACATCAGCAGGGCGGGTGCTTCACGATTGAAGATCAGATTGTCCGCGGCCATCTTCCGAAGCGGCGGCCAATTCTCGTGAATGCCGCGCGTGACCCGAGCGATCTCTTCTTCGCTCGGCCCGGGTGGCGTAAATTCAGGGGCGTCAGCCTCCTTGCCGCTGAGCGCCGCGTCATATTCGTCGCGGGCATCCCAATGCTGACGCAGCAGATGCTCCCATGTCTCGAACTCATCGTCGCTGGACAGTTCTCGAAGCCCGCGCAGCAATTCGGCTCGCATAGCTTCCTTGTCGTGCCGCCGCAGGCCCTCCTCGATCATGAGACGGTCATAGCGGCGGCGCTCGCGACGGCTGGCGGCGCGGAGCCGGAAAACGGGCGGGGTGTCAATCTCCGCCAGCGAGGCGGGGGTGAACCGCAAGATCTCGCTGGCTTCGTAAGGGATGGAGGCCACAGACTGCTCCGGATCAGAAGGGGAAGACGATGGAGACGTTGCGATCGAAGGCGTCGACGAACAGGTCGCCAGCTTCCGTCACATGGTCCTGCCCGATGTTGGGCGATCGATAGTTGAACCGCGCGTCAGGCACGTTCACGCTCACCACCGCGCCCGGGCCGTAGCCATATTGCGCCCACACGGCGTGCTGGGCCTGCGCATCGGCCAGCGCCATCGTGTCGAACTGAGCCTTGCGGTATTTCTGCAGATCGGCCGTGATGGTCGTGCGGCTCTCGACCAGCTCTTCGGCGTCCGAGCCGTCAGGCTTGTTCGGATTTGGGGGAGCCGCAGTGCGCAGGCCAAGGTCAATGATCAGGGAAGACCCGCCAACGGCTTTGCCGGCGATCCACAGGTCTCCATCCCGGAACTTCGGAACCGCGCCCAACGCAGGGATGGCGGGCGTCGCTTCATCGGCAGTCGCCTGGATGGTGCCGGTCATCGTCACTTCGAGCATGGGCAAGGCACCCTGCTGGCGAGTCGACACCGGCAGGTTGATGCGAAGACCCGACACCCGCATGTTCACCAGGTCGAAACGCAGCCCATCGAGCCAGATCGACTGCGATAGCGGATCGGGATCGGTCTCGCTGATCGAGCGCTGGTAGGCCAGCTGCGGTACGATTTGATAATTGCCGGTCGGCGCCGCCCCCAGCGTTTCCATCAGCGTAGCCAGCTTGCCCGCGGTATAGGAACGGATTGCCGTCAGGCGTTGCGCGTAGGTGCCACCAATGCTGGCCAGCGAGACCAACAATCCTTTGTAGAGGTTCGCGGTTGCAGCGGCAGCGGTGCCCAGCGTTACAGCCGAGGTGGTGGGGTTCGCGCCAATCGCCTCGGGCGCGGCGGGAATGGCGGTCGAGACGCGGTTCTCGGTGAACTTCGCCGCCTGGAGGATGCGCCCGGGCAAGAACGCGTTCGCCCCAGGCACGGCGCCGCCAGCGGGCGGACGCAGATAGACGTTGAAGGAGAGGGTGACATTTTTCCCGATCACTTCGTCGCCGTTGCGATGGATGGAGCCGGTATATTCCTCATTCTGGACCGTCACGCCCTGGATGTTGAGGTTCACGTTCGACACCGGCATGACCTCTGTGGAGGCGGACGGCTGGACGAACGTGTCGATGATGGGCTGCTGCGCGAGGGCAAGCGCCGTCTTGTTAGCTTTCAAGCCCATGGATCAGGACTCCTTGCTGCCGGCCTTCGTGGCGGGCTTGGTTTCGGTGGTGGGCTCCCGCTCGGCTTTCGCCTCTTCGGCTGCAGCCTTTGCCGCCGACTTTTCTGCGGCCAGCTTGTCGGGATGGACGAATGTTGCCTCGGCAACGGCCTTGTCGAGATCGTGATTCTGCCGGGCGGCGGCATGGATCGCGTTGAAGTCCACGCTGCCGTCGGGCAACGGCGGCGCGCTTGGCGTGTCAGCCATGGTCGTTTCTCCGGTGGTTAAGGAAAGAGCTGGCCGCCGTGCCCGACAATCACCTCGTGATTGCGGACCAGCGTGTAATAGGTGGCGCGGACTTGAAGCACAGCCGAACCGACGTCCGCGCTGTCGGGCTGGCTGTTGTCGGAACCGATCGGTTGGATGTCTTCGAGCATGCCACCCAGCGTGGGGTCCGCTTGAAGGGCATTGGAGATGTCGGTGATCGCCTGCTGGTTGATCTGATCCAGCGGCGCGCCGGCGGTGTTGCCGCTCTGCACCTCGAAGGTGAAGAGCGCATCGTTGATGAACTGGCCCAGTTCGGGCGAGAGGTTGAACTTCACCTCATAGCGAATGACGTAGCCGGGCCATTCACCGTCGCTCAGTGGTTCGGCCGTGGTGCGATCGGCATAGCCGCTGAGGTCAGGGCGGACCAAGGCAACGGCCGCCATGATGGCTGCTTGCACCTTCCGAATGGCAGCCACCGACTCAGACACCCGGCACCTCCTTAACGCCGAACTCCCACCGGAAGCCGCTGTCGTCGGTATTGACCTCGCGCGGGGCAAAGGCCCGGCCTGGAAGGCGCGGCAGAGTGATGCGCCAGGTGGAGTTGGGCTTGGTCGGGAAAAGGACCTTATCGAGCTCGATCAGGATGTCCTGAGCGGTAGCTGTGGAAAAATCGAGCATGCGCGTCTTGTCGCGGTGACTGACGTGCGTTTTGACGGTGACCGATGCGCTGCTGGGCGGTTGCACCATGATGGTGTCGCCCAGCAGCTCGTCGGACTTGGAGAACAGCATGTCGGTGCGGCTCTCCAGATCGGGCAACGGCATCAGATCGGGGCGCCACCACCGCCATTGTTGGCGGCCTGCTGCGCTTCATACGCCTCCGTCAGCGCCACGACGCGCGCTTCGGTTTCCGCCTTGCCTTTGACGCGCTCCGGCTGATCGAGCCCGGGGCCGGTGATCTCGAACAGGCCGCCGGCGATGTGCTTCGCGGTGAAGAGGGGGGTGTCGTCGGCATCCTCTTCCTCATCCTCCTGCTCGGCGGCGGCGGCCCGAGCCGCCTCCTCCTCCTTCGCGA
>CAXRCQ010000206.1:0-4732 GCA_964228845.1 Blastomonas sp. | reverse complement strand
CGAAGGCGAGGCTGGCGGGGATCTCGAAGCTGCGCACGCCGTCTTCATCCGAGGCGGGCATTTCGGGCGTATGGACATGGAAGCGCCCGGCGCGGATCGGCTCGAGCCCGGCCTGGCTCAGCGTCACCCAGTCCTCGTCGGGCAGCAACTCGGCGCTGAGGGCCGCACTGGCGGCGCTGGGGACGAGACCACGCAGCGTCTCGATCCAGGTGGTTTCGGGCGCTTGCGTAAAATAGGCGTGCAGCGCCCAGCTGCCCGGCGCTTGCGGATCGGCATAGGCATCGACCTCGCTCGCCACCAGGCTGGGGCTGCCAAATGCGCTGTCGTCGAGCGTCATGTCCTCGGTCACGGCCTGCGCCTCGGCGAGCGTGCAGGGAATGGTGACTTTCCAGTTGTCCAATGCGTGGGTCCTTGTGCGGTGGGTTGGGTCGGGCCTTAATGCGCGGTACTGGTGTTGGCCAGCCCTGCCACCATCAGCGCACGTAGCTCGCCCCGTTCACGTCGAGGACCGCGCCGGTCATCGAGGGCGGGGCGTCGATCGCGCAGAAGCTGGCCATGGTGGCGATCTCGTCGGGCATGGCGACGCGGCCGAGCGGGATGTCGGCGAGCAGCTTGTCGCCACCGCGGCTGGACAGATAGTCCTCCGCCATGCCGGTCATGGTAAAGCCGGGGCAGATGGCAAAGGCGTAGATGCCATGGGCGGCATAAGCGCGCGCGATCGACTTGGTCATCGCCACCATCCCGCCCTTGGACGCGGCATAATGCCAGTGCGCCGGGCTGTCGCCGCGATAGGCGGCGCGGCTGGCGATGTTGACGATGCGGCCTTCATTGCCGTGGTCGAGAAAATGCTGCACGGCAAAGCGGCACAATTGCGCGCTCGCCGTAAGGTTGATCGTCATCGTCTCGTCCCAGGCGGCGAGCCATTCGGCATCACCCCGCTCGATCGGATTGGCGGCGAAGATACCGGCATTGTTGATCAGCACGTCGATGCGGCCATCGAGCAGATCGATCGCCTCCTGCCAGAGCAAGTCGGGCCCGCGAAAATCGCCGAAATCGGCCGCGACGACATCCCATTCGGGCGCGTCCGGGCTGTCATCGGGAAAGGGGCGGCTGGCATGGCCGACGACCCGATGCCCCGCTTCGTGCAGCAGGTCGGCAATGGCGCGGCCGATGCCGCGGCTGGAGCCGGTGACGAGAATATTCTGTTCGATGCTGATCATGCGCACGAGCATATCGCCGCGCAGCGGCGCGGTCCATCACTGCAAGGCGATGGTGCGGATCAGGCGCTCTTGGCGAGCCCGATCTCGACCGCGAAGCGATCAGAACGGTTGCGCAGTTCGACCAGCTGGCTCTGGAGATGGCTGAAGCCCGCACCGACCTTGTCCATCTCGCTCGCCAGGCTTTCGGTGTCGATGCGGATCGTGCCGATGGTGTTCGACATCGAATCGGCGGCCAGCGCCGTTTCGTCGACCGCGGCGGTGATGATGGTCACGGTCTGGGCCTGGATCTCCATCGCCTCGCGGATGCGATCCGCGCTCGACTGGACCTCGCTGACCGTGGCGCGGACCGAATCGTTGGAGGAGACGGTGTCGCGGGTAGCCTGCTGGATCGCGGTGATCTTGTGCGCAATGTCGTCGGTCGCACGTGCGGTCTGGTTGGCGAGGCTCTTCACCTCCTGCGCCACCACGGCGAAGCCGCGACCGGCATCGCCTGCCCGCGCCGCCTCGATCGTCGCGTTGAGCGCGAGCAGGTTGGTCTGGCCGGCAATGTCGCGGATCAGGCTGAGGATCGATTCGATCGATTCGGCATGTGTGGAGAGTGTCTGGGTGCTGGCAACCGCATGGCCCGCCTCGCGCGAGGCGCGTTCGGCGACGTCTGCGGCAATCTCCACCTCGCTGCGCGCTTCCTCGATCGCACGGATCAGTCCGGCAGCGGTTTGTGCGGCTTCGCGCATGGCAATGGCGGACTGCTCAGCAGCGGCTGCGACTTCCGAAGAGCGCCCCAGCATCTGGCGTGCCGCCTCCGAGGCGTTGACCACCTGGTTCTTGAGCCCGGTGCCGAGATTGGACGCCTGTTGCAATTCGCCATCGACGCTCTGCTTGAAGCTGGCGGTCTGCGCGGTGCGCACCATTTGCACTTCGCGGTGCGTCATCGCGTTGATGGCGAACGACATGATCTCCGCCTCGATCACCATCACCTGTGCGGTTGCCCGGGCCAGCTGCATGAACTGCTCGATGTCGCCGTCGAGCCGCTCGCGCATCCTGTTGATGGCAAAATCATGCGTGTGTGCATTGGCCGCGAGCAATTGCCACATGGGCACCCCCAGCTTGCTGGCCGAAAGGGCGTGGGTGAACGCCATTTCGACCCAGGCCTGACCGCCAAGATTGGCCATTTTTTCGCGAGTATAGATGCGGCTGGCTTCTACATGACGCTTTTTCAGCGTCTCGAGATCGCGGCCCTTGCTGGCCAGATTCGCAACACGGTTATAGTGATCCCAGAATGCCAGGGCGATGGCGTCCTGATCGTTTTCCAGCAGATCCAGAGCTTTGCGCGCGTGCCGCGGCAAGTCTCCGGCGGCATCGAACGCCAGCAACCGCTGGCTGATCGACAGCTCATGCTCCACCGATTGATACAGCGCCTTGAACTCGGCGGTGCCATTGGGGTCGTTGCTCTGCTCTGCCATGCTGTCCTCTAGCGCGCTTTCCGGATGCGTACCCGAACGGCATAGGCGCACATGGTTAACGCGGGGTTATTGCGGGGACGGGCTGGGGGATGTTGCTGCGCAGCACGGTGCCGCGCCTGCAAGCTGCAGCGCGCAATCAACAATTGCATCATTTGGGCAATCGGTTAAACAGGCGCGGGACGCAAATTCGCTTATGAACACGATCGTATAAACGGGGGAGACCATGGCAAAACCATCGGGCAGGCCGCTGTCGCCGCACCTTTCCATCTGGCGTTGGGGCCCGGCCATGCTGGTCTCGATCCTCCATCGCGCAACCGGTGACGGCATGGCCGTGATCGGCGGCATTCTGCTCGTCGGCTGGCTGATGGCGCTTGCCAGCGGCCCGGAAAGCTATGCCTGGTATGTCGGCTGGGCGACCAGCCCCATCGGCTATCTGCTGATGATCGGTCTGTCCTGGGCGTTCTTCCAGCACATGCTCTCTGGCCTGCGGCACTTCGTGCTCGATATCGGCGCTGGCTATGAGGTCGATCGCAACAACCGCTGGGCGGCGCTGCTGCCGGTGCTGTCGATCGCGCTGACCGCGATTTTGTGGGCGATCATCTTTTTCGTCTGATCTTTTGAATTATCTGTGAAGCGCGACAGGGCTATGGGGCCCGCGCTGGGAGTTGACCATGGGAAGTGGCACCAGAATTGGCAAGGTTCGCGGGCTCGGGTCCGCCAAAACGGGCACGCATCACTGGGTGATGGCGCGGGTCACCGCGGTCAGCAATCTCATCCTGATGCTGTGGTTCATCGCCTCGCTGGTCAGCCTGCCCGCGCTCGATTACGCCACCGTGACGGCCTGGCTATCCGCGCCGCTGCCGGCGACCGCGATGATCCTGCTGATCGTCACCGTTTTCTATCACCTGCGCCTGGGTCTGCAGGTCATCGTCGAGGACTATGTGCATGACCATGGCACGAAGTTCGGCGTGATCCTGCTGCTCAACTTCTACGCCGTTGCCGGGGCCGCCCTCGGCATTTTCGCCGTTGCGCGCATTGCCTTTGCCGGAGCTGCAAGCTGATGACCGAAGCCTACAAGATCATCGACCATGTGTACGACACGGTTGTCGTCGGTGCGGGCGGGTCGGGCCTGCGCGCCACGATGGGCAGCGCCGAGGCGGGCCTGAAGACCGCGTGCATCACCAAGGTGTTCCCCACCCGCAGCCATACCGTGGCCGCGCAGGGCGGCATCGCCGCCAGCCTGGGCAACAACTCGCCCGACCACTGGTCCTGGCACATGTACGATACCGTCAAGGGATCGGACTGGCTGGGTGACCAGGACGCGATCGAATATATGGTGCGCGAGGCACCGGCGGCCGTGTACGAGCTGGAGCACGCCGGCGTGCCGTTCAGCCGCAACGACAACGGCACCATCTATCAGCGTCCGTTCGGCGGGCACATGCAGAACATGGGCGAAGGCCCGCCGGTGCAGCGCACCTGCGCCGCTGCCGACCGTACCGGCCATGCCATGCTGCACGCATTGTACCAGCAGTCGCTGAAGTACGATTCAGACTTCTTCATCGAATATTTCGCCATCGACCTGATCATGGAAGACGGCGCGTGCCGGGGCGTGATCGCCTTGTGCATGGAGGATGGATCGATCCACCGCTTCCGCAGCCATGCGGTGGTGCTGGCGACGGGCGGTTCGGGCCGCTGCTATTTCTCCGCCACCTCGGCGCATACCTGCACCGGTGACGGCGGCGCGATGGTGCTGCGCGCGGGCCTGCCGTTGCAGGATATGGAATTCGTCCAGTTCCACCCGACCGGCATCTATGGCGCGGGCGTGCTGATCACCGAAGGCGCGCGCGGCGAGGGTGGTTACCTCACCAATTCCGAAGGCGAGCGCTTCATGGAGCGCTATGCCCCTTCGGCCAAGGACCTGGCGAGCCGCGACGTCGTGTCGCGCTCCATGGCGATGGAAATGCGTGAAGGGCGCGGCGTTGGTCCCAACAAGGACCATATCTTCCTGCACCTCGATCATATCGACCCCAAGGTGCTGGCCGAACGCCT
>CAXRCQ010000205.1:0-2864 GCA_964228845.1 Blastomonas sp. | reverse complement strand
GAGCATAGGCGCGCGCACCGAGCCGATGCGGCAGGTTACGGTTTTCGTATCCGTAGGTAGCGAAAGCTGCAGGGCGCACCTGTGTCCCGGAGCCGGTTTGTGCGCCGCGAACCTCTGCATGGAGCGCGAGCCGCCTGTCGCCGAGCGGTCGCACGCGCAGTCCCAGGGCCGCTTCGCTCTGGCCGGGTTCGCGCAGGGCAGCACTTGCCCGCAAGTAGAATGCCGGACCAGTGCCAACCTCGCCCGCGCTCACGCCGCGAAGCAGCAGCCAGCCGTCGAACCGCCAGCGGCGCTGCAGAACTTCTTCGGACCCGGCAGAGACGGGAGATACCGTTCCTGCCATATCGTCCCTGCCGAGCACGTCTGCGATGCTGGAAGGCATGGGAATGCGCGCCATCGCCGCCATGAAAAGGAGATTGTGCCCTGCCAGCGTCCGTCCTTCCGCGAAGGGCGCTGGATGCGCAGCGATGTCGCTGGCGGCATCGAGGTCCGATCCATGCGGGTCGCGCATGGCGAACTTCGTTGCGGTATGCCTCGCCTGTACGGCGCGGGCTGCAAGCTCGCTCGTCGCCCTCGCCGGAGCCTCTTGCTGGACGAACCGCTCCACTACGGGTGCGGCCCATTGCGGCACAAACTGGTGGGGAAAGGGGTTCTCCCAGGTCGCCATGCGCAGCATCGTCCAGCCACCGAGCACGACCAGCAGGAATACCAGCGGGCGTCCGCGTCGCTCGACTCCGGCGGAAATCATGCGGGCAGTTCCCGTTGCAGAGCGATGGCCGGATGGTCGCTATGCTCGGTCTTGTCCCACACGACCGGCGCGCCGCGCAGTGTTCCGAAATAGGCGGCGAGCGCCCTTCTCCCACTCATGATCGCGATGATGTTCGATACGATGACGCGCGGAATGGCGCGCAGGCCTTCTGCCGCGCCATATTCGCGTGCCGTGAAGACCGCTCTTGCCGCGCATCGCCAGAACAGGCCTGCAAGCGTGAAGAGGAGAAGCGCGCGAAGCAGGGGCGAATGCTCGAGCGCAGCGACAAGGCCGAATTCTACCGCCAGTCCCGAAATGAAGGACGCGGCAACGAGAAAATAGGCACAGGCCAGCACCAGCGCCGCCAGCGGGCCGCGCCGGTCGCGCAAGGTCATCCAGCGATTGAGCAACGACCCGCCCCACCCGAGCCGGTCCCAGCCCTGCAGCGCGATGCCATGCACCCAGCGGGTCTTCTGGCGTACCGAAGTCTCCAGCGAAGAAGGAAAATAGGCGCGGGTCGCGACCAGCCTGCCGCCCTGTGTCCGAACGCGCAGAATCCGCCCCGCCCCGCCCAGCGCGACCACCCTCTGGCCAAGCTCGTAATCCTCGGTCAGCGAATGGCGTGCGAAAGGTTCGCCTTGGTGGGCCCGGGCCAGCCGGTCGAGCATCGGGCGGGCAATGGCAGAGCCGACCCCGGCACCCGGAATAGCGCAGCCGAGGGCATCGCGCACGACCATCGCCTTTGTATGGGATTCCGCGAATTCATCGGAATAGTGGCTCGCGATCCAGCGGGAATCCGATGGCGGCAGGGCCATGACCGGCAATTGCACGAAATCGCTGCGCCACACTGCCCGGTCCAGCAGTACGAGCGCTGCGGGATCGACCATGTCCTCTGCATCGTGCAGCACCACCTTGTGCGCCTTGCAGCGCATCCGCGCCTCGTCATCCTGCAACGCGAGATAGAGACGGTTCAGACAATGCGCCTTGCTGGTCGGCCCATCCTCCCCGACGATGACCATGCGCACCCGCCGGTCCGCTCTTGCGGCAACAGCGATCGAGGCCTGCGTTTCAGGATAGTTGCGATAGCAGCCGACATAGATCCGCAGGTCCTCTTGCGGCCATGATGCAAGCGCATGGGTCAGGGTCGGACCGATAACCGCGTCTTCCCGCCAGGCGGGAATGAACACGGCGGCCATGCCCGTCAGTTCCTCGTCCCGCAGCTCTGTTCCGGGGAGCCTTTCGGTCTTCGCGCGGCCTGTCAGGCGCAGCCAGACATAGGCAGCGTCCATCGCTAGCTCGTCCAGCAGTCCGATGCCGAAAAACACCGCTGCCATGAGCAAAAGTTCATGCTGAATGAGCGCCAGCCATTCGCCGGCGGTAAATTGTGCGACCAACAAACCGTTTCCCCCCAGTGAGTTACCTAACGCAGGGAATCGACCCTTGCAACGAGCGATGCTTTGCGAAAGAGAGCACCCCGATATGACTGACAGGCAAAATCCCATCCGTCTCGTGTTCGCCCCGGTTCGCGCTCTTTTCGTCAGCGACGCTTCTGCGGGCATCCTGCTGATCCTGGTTGCACTTGCTGCGATGATCGCGGCCAATTCGCCCCTGGCGAACGAGTATCACCACCTCTTCCACGGTGAGCTGTTCTCTGCCGAGGCGTTCAAGCTCAACACGCTGCACCTGTGGATCAACGATGGTCTGATGGCGATTTTCTTTTTCGTCGTGGGCCTCGAGGTGAAGCGCGAGTGGATCGAGGGCCAGCTGTCGGACAACGATCAGCGCAAGATGCCGGTTCTCGCGGCTGCGGCAGGCATGATCCTGCCTGCGCTGGTGTACCTATTCTTCGTCAATGCCGAAGGCGCGCAGGACCTGACGCGCGGCTGGGCGATTCCCGCTGCAACCGACATCGCCTTCGCCATGGGCGTGCTGGGCCTGCTGGGTAATCGCGTTCCCGCCTCGCTGCGCCTGTTCCTGCTTACCGTCGCCATCGTCGACGATATCGGGGCAGTGCTGGTGATCGCCCTGTTCTACACGGCGAACCTCAAGTTTGCGTGGCTCGTCGGCGCAGTTATCGTGACTGGCATCATGATGGCGATGAACCGCGCGCGGGTGA
>CAXRCQ010000204.1:0-5979 GCA_964228845.1 Blastomonas sp. | reverse complement strand
CTGCGAGCCATCCATCGCGTTCTGCATCAACCGGTGCTGCAGCGCGCTGTTGGCGTAACGGTCGAGCAGCTCGTCGGCAGTGGCAGCGCTGTCGAGGCCGCCAGCGGGAGCGAGCGTCGTGGCGGCCTCGTCGCGCATGATCGCCTCGATCACCGGGCGGATCGCCGGATCGGCGACGGCTTGGTGGACGAATTCGTGCCCCGCATCGAGCCCGAGATAGGCGAGCGCCGAGTGCGCGCCGTTGAGCATGCGCAGCTGTGCCGCTTCATACGGGCGCACATCGTTGACCAGTTGCGCACCAACCGCTTCCCAGCGCGGGCGAGGCCCGGCAAAGTCATCCTCGATTACCCATTGGGTGAACGGTTCGGTGATGATCGCGGCTTCGTCTGCCATGCCGATCCGCTCGGCCACCCATGCGCGGTCTTCGGCCGTCATCGCGGGCACGATCCGGTCGATCATCGTCCCGGGGCAGCGGCACTGGGCGTCGAACCAGTCGGCCAGCGCGGGATCTGTCGCCTGGAGATAGGCGCGCATCAGCAGCCTGAGCTGGCGGCCATTGTCGGCCAGATTGTCGCAGCTCAGCAGCGTGAGCCCCGGAAGGCCCGCGGCCTTCCGCCGGGCGAGGCCAGCGGCGACAAAGCCGTAGATGGTGCGCGCTACGCCGCCGCCAAGGTCGGAGGCCAGCGCCGGAGTGTCGGTATCGAGCGACCCGTCGGCGCGGCGCACATAGCCTTTCTCGGTGACGGTGAAGCTGACGATCTGCGTATCGGGGCTGGCGATCGCGACGATTACCGCATCAGGGTTTTCGGGCGCGACGATGACCCGGGCGACCGAGCCGATCAGCCGCGCGGAAACCGCATCGGACGATCGCTCGACCAGTGTGTAGAGCCCGTCCTGGGGGTTGATCTGCGCTGCCACATCGCCCGAGCGCAGCGACACGCCAGTAATCCGCCAGTCGCGATCGCCAAGCCCCATCGCCGCATCGGTATAGGCAGCCTGATGCGCGCGGTGGAACGCGCCGATGCCGAAATGGACGATGCCACAGGCCTGCGCCGCCGGGTCATAACCGGGACGGCGCACATCGGAAGCAAGCTGCGCTGCGGTCGTGCGGCTCAGCCTCACAGCTTATAGGCCTTTTTGGCAAGGCTGTAGCTCAGCTCCTGCGCCAGCTCGGCCGCCTCCCATTCCTCGATCCGGTGTTCGGCGACCAGCTGCGCCAGAAAGCCGCAATCGATCCGCCGCGCGACATCGTGCCGCGCAGGGATCGAAAGGAACGCGCGGGTATCGTCGTTGAAGCCGACCGTGTTGTAGAAGCCGGCGGTCTCGGTCATCGCGTGGCGGAAGCGGCGCATGCCTTCGGGGCTGTCGTGGAACCACCAGGCCGGGCCGAGCTTGAGCGCGGGATAATGACCCGCCAGTGGTGCCAGCTCGCGCGCATAGACCGATTCGTCGAGCGTGAAGAGGATGATCGTCAGGTCCGGATTGTTGCCATGGCGCGCCAGCAGCGGGCGCAGCGCGCTCACATAATCGGTGCGGCTGGGCATGTCCGCGCCCTTGTCGCGCCCGAAGCGCGCGAACACCGCCGGATTGTGGTTGCGGAAGGCCCCGGGATGGATCTGCATGACCAGGCCATCCTCGGCGCTCATCGTCGCCATTTCGGTGAGCATCTGCGCGCGGAACAGCTCGGCATCGGCGGGGGTGACGTCGGGGCGGATCACCCGTGCGAACAGCGCCTCGGCCTCGTCGCGCGGCAGATCCGCCGTCTGCGCGGTCGGGTGGCCATGGTCGGTCGAGGTCGCGCCATGCTGCGCGAAGAAGGCGCGGCGCTGGCGGTGCGCGGCGAGATAGCCGGACCAGCTGAACACGTCCTCGCCGGTCAATTCGCCGAACCGGGTCAGGTTGCCCGCAAAACCCTCGAACTCGGGATCGATCACCGGATCGGGGCGATAGGCGGTGAGCACGCGCCCCTGCCAGCCCGATGTCGCGATGGCCTGATGGTGCTCGAGCGTGTCGAGCGGCGATTCGGTGGTGGTGATGACTTCGATCCGGTAGCGCTCGAACAGCGCGCGCGGGCGAAATTCGGGGGTGGCGAGGCTCGCGGTGATGTGATCGTAATAATGATCGGCGGTACCGGCATCGAGTTGGACATCCAGCCCGAAGGCCTCGGCGAACACCCAGTCGAGCCACATGCGCGAGGGCGTTCCGCGGAACAGATGATAGTGGCTGGCCAGGATGCGCCAGGCCTCGCGTGGATCGACCGACAGTGCGGCAGCATTAGACACCGGTGTCAGCCCAAGAGACTCCAAAGCGATCCCCTGGCTGTAGAGCATGCGGAAGACATAATGGTCCGGCTGCAGCAGCAGCGCGGTCGCATTCTCGAACGGCGCGTCGCTCGCGAACCAGGCCGGATCGGTATGACCATGCGGGCTGATGATCGGCAGGTCGCGCACACTATCATAGAGCCGCCGGGTAATGGCGCGCACCTGAGGATCGACCGGGAAGAGCCGGTCGGGGTGAAGCTGTAATGGTCTTGTGGTCATGTCAGAGTTGCGCTGTCCTTGCATAGCGTTCGCGGGTCGAGGCGAAGTTGCGCCGTGCAGCCTCAATAGCCTCTTCTTCGGTCGCGAACAGCAGGTGATTGATGATGGTGGACATATGACCGCGCATTGCCGGGCGCGCAGCCGCCGGATCGCGCGCGTAGAGATGACGTCTGGCCCGGCTTATGCTCAATTGCCCTGAAGCTGTCCAAATGGCGCCTCGCTCCTCACCGGCACGGGGCCCGCAAACCCGCTCATCGGCCAGAACCGGGTGGCCGGGCGGTCATGCACCGGCGGGCGAGCCGGCATCCTGATTGTCGGGAACAGGAATCGGTGTCGCCGCGCAGACCGTACGCAAGGCCGTTTTCAGACCTTCCTCGATCGTGGGGTGGTAGAAGGGCATCTGCAGCACCTGCGTGGCCGTCATCTTCTGCTGGATCACCCATGCCAGCAGATGGCCGAGATGTTCACCTGCCGGGGCAACAAGATCCGCGCCTATCAGCCTGCCGTCAGGCGCGGCGGCGTACAGCGTTAGCGCACCCTCGTTGCGTGCCTCGACCCGCGCGCGGCCCTGATCGCCGAAATCGGTTGTGCCGCTGACGGCACCGTCGGCTTCGGCCTGGCCGATGCTGACCACCTGCGGATCGGTAAAGATGATGCTGAACGGGACCTGGCGCTCGATGCGGATCGGCGCGGGCCAGGCGGCAGCGTTGCGGCCCGCTATAGCACCGTCATGCGATGCTTCGTGCAGCAATGCCCGGTCCGCCGCGACATCGCCCGCCAGAAACACGTTGCTGTCGCCGCAGCGCATCGTGCTGCGATCGTGACAGGGCACGCCGTGATCGTCCAGCGCGAGCCCGGCCTTGGCAATGTCCAGGCCGTCCAGCACTGGCGGTCGACCGACGGCAACAAGAACCTTGTCGAACATCGCTTCGCCCCGGCTCGCACCGGACCAGCGGAGCGACACGCCGTTGTCGCGCAACGCGGGTCTTGCCTCCACTCCCAGGTGCAGCTCGACATCCTGTGCAATGATCGTTTCCAGCGCCTTGTGCACGCGCGGGCACCGCAGTCCGGCCATGGTGCGGGCGTTGTCGAACATGGCGACCTTGACCCCCAGCCGGGCGAAGGCCTGCGCCATCTCCAGCCCGATCGCACCAGAGCCGATAACGGCAAGCCGCTGGGGCAGCTTTCTCAGCTCGAACACGGTTTCGTTGGTCAGCGCGCGGTCGCCTAGCGCTGCAAAGGCCTGAGGCAATGTGGGGCGCGACCCAGTCGCGATCACGATCGCGCGCGCATCCACGGCTCGCCCGTCGCTCAGTCGCAACCGGCCGGGCTTGTCAAATTTCGCTCGTCCGGCAAGACGCACGGCGTCGGGTATCTCGCCGATCGATTTCTTCGTCAGGGCGACAAAGCGGTCGCGCTCGGCCCTGACCCTGCCCAGCACCGCATCGTCATCGACAGCGACCTTGCCGACCCGGATGCCGAGAAGCTTCGCCTGCGAAACCGCATGGCTCGCTCTGGCGGCTGCAATCAGCAGTTTGGAAGGCATGCAACCCACGGTGGCGCAGGTCGTTCCGCCGAAATCCGGATCGATCAACAGCGTCGATGCACCATTGCCGCGCGCGGCCCTTTCGGCAGCGAGGCCGGCGGTGCCGGCCCCGATGATCGCTACATCGCAGTGCAGCGCCCCCGCCTCGCTCATGCGACGAGAATGGCCTTGGCGTTGACGAACTCCTTGAAGCCCTCGTCGCCATGTTCGCGGCCATAGCCCGAATCCTTGACCCCACCGAACGGCATGTCGGGCGATGCGACATTGAAATTGTTGATGAACACCATGCCGGTATCGAAATGCCTGGCCGCAAGGTCCTTGGCCCGCTCGACGTCGCGCGAGAAGATGCCGCCGCCAAGCCCGTAGCGGCTGTCATTGGCAATGCGAATGGCGTCCTCGTCGTCCTTGGCGCGGATGATGGAAGCGGCAGGGCCGAACAACTCGTCGTCATAGGCGGGCTGGCCCGGTTCGACATCGACCAGAACCGTTGCGGGGTAGAACCAGCCCTTGCGGTCCGGAATTTTTCCGCCGGTCAGTACGCGAGCGCCCTTGGCCACGCTCTTCTCGACCTGATCGTGCAGCGCGTCGCGCTGCCGCTTCGAGACCAACGGACCGAGCTGGGTATCCTCGGCCGAAGGGTCGCCCATGCTCAGCCCCTCGAACTTTTCGACATAGCCCTTCACAAAGGCATCGTAGTTCGCATCGGTGACGATGAAGCGCTTGGCATTCACGCAGGTCTGGCCGTTAGTGTAGATGCGCCCCTGCACGCAAGTCTCGATCGCCAGATCGAGATCGGCGTCGTCGAGCACCATATAGGCGTCGTTGGAGCCCAGCTCGAGCACGGTCTTCTTGGCGACCGAGGCGGCCTTGGCACCCACCGTTCGGCCAGCCTTGTCGCTGCCGGTCAGCGTCACGCCGCGCACCAGGCGGTTCTCGATGACGCGATCGGACTGGTCATGATCGATCAGCAGAACGCCGAAAAGCCCTTCGGGCAGTCCGGCACGTTCATAGACGTCGCGCAGGAACAGTCCGCTGCCCGTGCAGCTTTCCGCATGCTTGAGCAGGACGCCATTGCCCGCCATGAGGCTGGAGATCGAATAGCGCACGGCCTGATAGGCGGGGAAATTCCAGGGCTGGACGCCGTAGATGACGCCCAGGGGAGCGTGCGTGACATAGCCTTCGCCGTTTTGCGTCTGCCGCTTCTGATCGGCAAGGACCTTGGGGCCGTTCTTGGCGCTGTAATCGCAGATCGCGGCGACCAGATCGATCTCCTGGCGGCTGTCACGAAGCAGCTTTCCGACCTCCTGCGTCATGAGCATCGCAAACTCGTCCTTTGCGGCGCGCAGTTCCTCACCGATCCGGCCGATCACCTCGGCACGCTCTTCCAGGCTGCGCATGCGCCAGTCCAGAAAGGCCCGGTGAGACGCTTCGACGACCGCATCGGCCTGGTCATCGGTCATGTAATGATAGGTCTCGATCGCCTCCTCGGTCAGCGGATTGACGGTCTCAAAGCTGCGGTCGGTCATGATGCATTCTCCATGAAAAGGGGTTGGGATATGCGGGCTCGGGGCTGGATCAGCCGTGCGCCGCGCGGTGCTTTGCAAGCGTGCTCTCGACATCGTCGAGCGCAGCCAGGATTTCGGTCTGCCAGCCGCCCGGCGGCAGCTCGCGCACGGTAGAATGCGCGGCGCAGACCATGGGGGTGTCCGACCAGTCGCGCGCCAGACCTTGCGCCCAGCGCGCATAGTCGTCCGCCGCACCGGGGCGCTGCTCCAGCGCCTTCGCGAGCATCGGATGAAAACGCAGCTTCTGCTCGGGCAGGATCGCGGCAAGCAGCGCCGGCGGGGCAAGTACGTTGATTGTGTCATCGACATGGACGATGCGGCTCGCACG
>CAXRCQ010000203.1:0-2893 GCA_964228845.1 Blastomonas sp. | reverse complement strand
GCCGTCATGCTGGAAGGAAATCAGCACTTTGGCGCCGACCTTTGCCGCCTTGTCATAGCGCTTGCGCGGTGACCCGGTCGCGATCATGTCGCTCGAAATGCCCGCATTGCGCAGGCGCGCCTGCGCCGAAGTCGCCTCGATCAGCGCGCGGTCGTCCGCGACCGCGATGATCGCGTCGAGCGCAAGATCGCGGCCCGACAGATCGCACAGCATCGCCAGCCGCTCGATTCCTGCCGCCCAGCCGACCGCTGGCGTCGCAGGCCCACCGAGATTCTCGATCAGTCCGTCATAGCGACCGCCGCCCAGCACCGTGCCCTGAGCGCCCAGTCGGTCCGTGACGAATTCGAACGCGGTGTGGCGATAATAATCGAGCCCGCGCACCAGCCGCGCATTGCGGGTCCAGGCGACACCAGCCGCATCCAGCCCGCTTGTCACCTTGTCGAAGAACGCAGCGGCCTCGTCGGTCAGGAACGCGTCGATATCGGGCGCAGCATCGGCGATCGGGCGGTCCTGCGCTTCCTTGCTGTCGAGGATGCGAAGCGGATTGCGCGTCAGCCGTTCCTGCGACTCCTGTGAAAGATCGGCCCTATGTGCCTCAAAATGCTCGATCAGCGCCGCGCGCCAGGCCTCGCGGCTGGCGGCATCGCCCAGGGTGTTGAGCTGCA
This sequence comes from Blastomonas sp., assembly GCA_964228845.1. GTDB lineage: Bacteria > Pseudomonadota > Alphaproteobacteria > Sphingomonadales > Sphingomonadaceae > Blastomonas. The sequence goes on along the minus strand of CAXRCQ010000203.1, from coordinate 2,228 downwards.
GCGTCACGCCTTCGCTGATGCCGAGTTCGCGCAATATCTGGTCGGCCATCACCAGCAGTTCGACATCGGCCTGCGGCTCGCCCGCGCCGATGATCTCGGCATCGATCTGGTGGAACTGGCGATAGCGGCCCTTTTGCGGGCGCTCGTAGCGGAACAGGGGGCCGTGCGTCGCCAGCTTGATCGGCGCATATTGCTGCCAGCCATTGGTCAGATACGCACGGACGAGGCCGGCGGTGAATTCGGGCCGCAGCGTCAGCGAATCGCCACCGCGATCCTCGAAAGTGTACATTTCCTTCGACACAACATCGGTGGTCTCGCCCAGCGAACGCGCGAAGACCGAGGTCGCCTCGAACACCGGCATTTCGACGCGGCGGAAATTGTACAGTCGGCGTACGCGCTCGAACGTCTCGACCACATGGCCGAACCGTTCCTGATCCTCGCCGAAAATGTCCTGCGTCCCGCGGATCGCGCCTGGTGTGCTGATTTTGGCCATATTCCGCGCCATTAGCGACTTTTTGATGGGGTGCCAAACCGGCGGGTGCATTTTTTTGGCGGGTGGGGTGCGAGGGGCGACTGGCGCCGGGATAAATCATCCCCTGCAAGGGGAGGTGGCATCGCGCAGCGATGACGGAGGGGTGTCGCCCCTTCGCGAGGGGGACACCCCTCCACCACTGCGTGGTCCCCCTCCCCTTGCAGGGGAGGATTTGAGAGGGCACAGTCATGCCAAATTATCAAAGGGTCCTGAAATTGCGTCATTTCATTGCTTCCACCGCCATCGTCCTCGCTCTGCTGGCCAGCCCCGTCTCCGGCCAGAACAGCAAGCCGCAGCCCGTGCCGGTCAAGGACATCGTGCCGGCAGCGCGCGACATTGCGTTTCCGGGGGTCATGACGCTGGAGGTGGATGCAACCGATATAGATCGTGCGATCTTCAGCATGAAGCAGACCATTCCCGTGCCCGATGATGCGCGATCGGCGGGGCGGTTCACCTTGCTCTACCCGCAATGGCTGCCCGGCAACCACGCGCCTCGTGGCGAGATCGAGAAGCTGGTGGGCCTGAAGTTCAGCGCTGGCGGCAAGCCGCTCGCCTGGCGGCGCGATTCGCTCGACGTCAACGCGTTTCACATCACCTTGCCCAAGGGCGTACGCGAGCTTGTTGCCGAGTTTAAGTTCGTCAGCCCCACCGCCAGCAACCAGGGCCGCGTCGTCGTCGCCCCCAAGATGATGAACCTGCGCTGGAACAATGTCTCGCTCTATCCGGCGGGCTATTTCACGCGCAATATCCCGGTCGATGCGACAGTCACCTGGCCGACTGGCTGGCAGGCAGGCAGCGCTATGCGGGCCAAGCGCACCACCGGAAGCAAGGTCGCTTATGAGCGCGTCGATTACGATACGCTGATCGACAGCCCGATGTTCGCAGGTGCGCATTTCAGGAGCTTTGCACTTTCCGACAAGGTGACGCTCAACGTCGTCGCCGATGCGCCTGAATATCTCGCCGCCACGCCCGATCAGATCGAGGCGCACAAGCGCCTGGTCGCAGAAGCCGAGCACCTGTTCGGCGTCCGTCATTATGACCGCTACGATTTCCTGCTGTCGCTCTCCGACGAGATGAGCGGGATCGGCATCGAGCATCATCGCAGCAGCGAGAATGGCGTGGGCACCGGCTATTTCACCGACTGGGCCAAGGGGCCGGGATCGCGCAATCTGCTGCCGCACGAGATGACGCATAGCTGGAACGGCAAGTATCGCCGTCCGCAGGGCATCTGGGCGCCCGATTTCCGCCAGCCCAGCCGCGACGATCTGCTCTGGGTCTATGAAGGGCAGACCCAGTTCTGGGGCTATGTGCTGGGCGCGCGATCGGGACTGTTCAGCTATCAGGACACGCTCGATGCCTTTGCAAGCATCGCCGCCGGGCTTGATCGCAGGGCAGGGCGCAACTGGCGCCCGCTGATCGATACGACGCACGATCCGATCATTTCCGCCCGCCGCCCCAAGGGCTGGACCAGCTATCAGCGCAGCGAGGATTATTATAACGAGGGCATGATGATCTGGCTCGAGGCCGACCAGATCATCCGCCGCGAATCGGGCGATGCCCGCTCGCTCCAGGATGTCGCGCGCGCCTTTTGTGGCGGGCGCGAGGGCGACTGGGGCGTCGTGACCTCTGAACTGCCCGATGTCGTCGCCGCGCTGAACGCTGTGCAGCCATATGCCTGGCAGGGCTTTTTCCAGAC
>CAXRCQ010000202.1:0-5734 GCA_964228845.1 Blastomonas sp. | reverse complement strand
CGGGCAAGGCGATCGCGGTGATCGGCGACGGTGCGATGAGCGCGGGCATGGCCTATGAGGCGATGAACAATGCCGAGCGCGCGGGCAACCGGCTGGTCGTGATCCTCAACGACAATGACATGTCGATCGCGCCGCCGGTGGGCGGGCTTGCGGGCTATCTGGCGCGCATCGTTTCGAGCCGCGAATTTCTCGGGGTGCGCGAGGCGCTCAAGCGGCTGGCGCGCAAGCTGCCCAAGAGCCTGCACCAGGCAGCGCGCAAGACCGACGAATATGCGCGCGGCATGGCGATGGGCGGCACCCTGTTCGAGGAGCTGGGCTTCTATTATGTCGGTCCGATCGACGGCCACAACATGGATCAGCTGGTTGCGGTGCTCGAGAATGTCCGCGATGCCGCCGAAGGGCCGTGCCTGATCCATGTCGTGACGCAGAAGGGCAAGGGCTATGCCCCGGCCGAGGCGGCTGCGGACAAGTATCACGGCGTTGCCAAGTTCGATGTCGTCACCGGCAAGCAGGACAAGGCAGCGGCGGGTCCGCCGGCGTACCAGAACGTGTTCGGCGAAACGCTGGCGAAACTCGCCGAGACCGACCCCACGATCTGCGCGATCACCGCCGCGATGCCCTCGGGCACCGGCGTCGACAAGTTCGCGCAGGCGCATCCGGACCGCAGCTTCGATGTCGGCATCGCCGAACAGCATGCGGTGACCTTCGCCGCCGGGCTGGCCGCGCAGGGCATGCGCCCGTTCTGCGCGATCTATTCGACCTTCCTGCAGCGCGCCTATGACCAGGTGGTGCACGATGTCGCGATCCAGAACCTGCCGGTGCGGTTCGCGATCGACCGCGCCGGGCTGGTCGGTGCCGATGGCTCAACCCATGCGGGATCGTTCGACATCACCTATCTCGCCACGGTGCCCAACATGGTCGTGATGGCCGCCGCCGACGAGGCGGAGCGGGTGCACATGACCTATACCGCCGCGTGTCATGACAGCGGCCCGATCGCGTTCCGCTATCCGCGCGGCAATGGCGTCGGCGTCGTGCTGCCGCAGGTGCCCGAGCGGCTGGAGATCGGCCAGGGCCGCATCGTGCGCGAGGGCAAGAAGGTCGCGATCCTCTCGCTCGGCACGCGGCTCGCCGAAGCGCAGAAGGCCGCCGACGTGCTCGATGCCAAGGGGCTTTCGACGACGGTCGCGGACCTGCGCTTTGCCAAACCGCTCGACGAGGAGATGATCCGCAAGCTGCTCGCCACGCACGAGGTGTGCGTGACGGTGGAAGAAGGCGCGATCGGTGGCCTCGGCGCGCATGTGCTGACCATGGCATCGGACGAGGGCCTGATCGATGCAGGCCTCAAGCTGCGCACGCTGCGCCTCCCCGATGTGTTCCAGGATCAGGACAAGCCCGAAAAGCAATATGCCGAAGCCGGGCTCGATGCCGATGGCATCGTCGAGACCGTGCTCAAGGCGCTGCGCCACAACAGCGCGGGTGTTGCGGTGGTGGGAGATGGGGCACGGGCGTGATCGTCAGATCGCGCCCAGCACCCGTTTGACCGTCTGCGGTTCACGGGCGATCATGGCGAGCAACAGCCGGGCAGAACGCTCGGGCTGACGTCGCTTTTGCTCCCAGTCGCGCAGGGCCGAAAGGCTGAAGCCATAAGTGCGCGCGAAATCGGCCTGGGTCATCTTTTCGGCGAGCCGGATGGCACGAACGTCGATGGCCTCGGGGGCATGGACGGCGAAGCCATCGCGCCTGCCTTGCTTCCATTCGCCAACTTCGCGCAGGCTCTCGATCAGGCCGCTGAAGTCGTCATCGTCCATAACGTCATCGCTCACCACGTATCTCCTTGGCGATCAGCCGTAATTGCGCCGTTTGTGCATCGCTAAGATTGGCCTGTTTCGACTTGGCCAGCACCCAAAGCAGGAACACCGGCTCGTCCGTCTGCATGAAATAGGTGAGCACCCGGTAACCGCCAGACTTTCCCTTGCCGCGCATCGGTACGCGCAGCTTGAGGATACCGCCTCCTCCCGAGATCATGTCCCCTGCATCGGGATTGGCTGCGACCAGCGAGATCGCAAGCTCGCGCTCGGATGCAGACATACCCGCCTTTTCCGCCGAGCGGATAAAGCTGGGGGTCTCGACCACGCAATGCATGACTCATACTACGGCATTGCCGTAGTGGGGTCAATCGCCGGCAGCGGATGTCGATGAGATGGGCAGGTCCCGCTTATTGCGGCGGAACAGCAGCCTTGGCGTCCTGGCCATCACCTTCCGGCGCGGCGACGATGTCGCGGGTGGTGGCACCCTTGTCGGTGGTCTGCGTCTTGGGATCGCCCACTTCCGAGCGGATCGCAGCATCGGGCGTTCCGGCGCGGTTGAGCGCTGCACCTTCGACACCGCTGCGCGGCTGAGGCCCGCCGAACAGCGCGTCGAGCGCCTGCTGGCTGGCCGAGGCATTCTGCGGACGCGCGGCGCCCGGGGTCGGCGGGGTCAGCGCGAAATCGGGCGGGATGACCAGCGGTGCCTGGCGCGACACGGCGAATTCGTCCGGGCGGTCGCGGTTGAAGATGCCGCCGCTCGAGCCGCAGGCCGAAAGCGTGGCCGCTGCGAGGGAAACACCGGCGATCAGGGCAGATTTGCGCCCGTGGTTAAGCATCTCAATTCTCCGTCTTGGCGGCTGTTGCGTCACCGCTATGCCTGCCATCCTGAACCCCCGATTTAGGGGCCTCGAATTTCGCGGCTTTGTCGCCGATTATCAGAACGCGGGCAAGTAATAACAGCACGCCGATCGTGATCGCGGCATCTGCGATGTTGAAGATCATGAACGGCCGGAACGCGCCGAAATGCAGGTCTGCATAATCGACGACATAGCCCAGCCGTGCGCGATCGATGATGTTGCCGAGCGCGCCGCCTAGGATCATGCCCAGCGCCAGAATGTCGCCGCGCGCGCGTTCCTTGAACATCCACAGCAGCACGATGGTGGCGATGATGCCGGTCAGCGCGACGAGCATCCAGCGCGCGGTATCGCTCTCGGCAGTGAGAAAGCCCATCGAGACACCGCGATTTTCCGCCCAGGTGAGGTTGAAGAACGGCGTGATCTCGATCTGCAACCGGCTGCTCAGCGCGAGGGGGCCGGCGACGATGAACTTGGCGATCTGGTCGACGACGAGAATGACGAGGGCGAGTGCGACGCCCTCGGTGCGAAAGCGGGTGAGAGTCACGCCAGCATCTCCGAGCAACGACCGCACAGCGCGCCGTCTTCGGCCACCTCGGGAAGGTGCCGCCAGCAGCGGCCGCATTTGTGGTTGCTGGTGCGGGTGACGGCGGGAGCTTCTGTCGTCTTCGCCTTGGTGACGCTCGACACGATGAAGATCTCGGCCAGCGTGTCCGTATCCACCTCGTTCCAGTTTTGCGTGATCGATTCCAGATCGGAAACGGTAACCTCTGCCTCGAGGCTGGAGCGCACAATCTTCTCGCGCCGAAGCGGTTCGATGGCCTCGCTGACCTGGCTCCGCTGGCTGCGCAGGGCATCCCACTTCGCCACAAAATCCGGTTCCCCGCGAAGGCAGGGACCCATATCCTGACCGTCCGATGATGGGACCCTGCCTTAGCAGGGGAACGGGGAAAGCAGTGCGTCGAAATCGGGCCATTCCAGCAGGTGCACGCTGCCCGCATCCGGATAGCGCGTGGTCCAGACCTCTTCCGCCGTGAACACCAGCACCGGCGCGGCATAGCGGACGAGCGCCTCGAACAGCACGTTGAGCACCGTGCGGTACGCGCGGCGCTTGAGCGTGCCCTGTGGAGCCGCCGGGCCGATATCGCAATAGAGGCAATCCTTGCGGATATCGAAGAAGAAGGCCGACAGGTCGTTGTTCGCGAAATCGGCCAGTGTGCGGACATAGCTATTGTAGTCGAAGTCCTCGACCGCGCGGGCCAGCTTCGCGTCCATGTCGGCGAGCAGGTGCAGCACATAGCGCTCGAGCTCGGGCATGTCCGCAACCGCGACCTTCTCGCTCTCCTCGAACCCGGCGAGCGCGCCGAGCAGGTAGCGGAAGGTGTTGCGCAGCTTGCGATACTGGTCCGAGACGCCGGCGAGGATTTCCTTGCCGATGCGGTGGTCCTCGGTGAAATCGACCGACAAGGCCCAGAGCCGCAGGATGTCCGCGCCCGAATCCTTGATCAGGGTCAGCGGATCGATGGTGTTGCCCAGCGACTTGGACATTTTCATGCCCTTGGCGTCCATGGTGAAGCCGTGCGTCAGCACCGCCTTGTACGGCGCGCGGCCACGCGTGCCGCAGCTCTGCAACAGGCTGGACTGGAACCAGCCGCGATGCTGGTCCGATCCTTCCAGATACAGGTCGGCGGGGCTCTGCAGATCGGGCCATTTGCCGCTCTCCAGCACGAAGGCATGGGTGCAGCCGCTATCGAACCAGACATCGAGAATGTCGGTTACGCGCTCGTATTCCGCCGGGTCGTAGTCAGGGCCGAGCAGGGCAGGGGCATCCGCCTCGTTCCAGCCGTCCACGCCGCGTTCGCGGATCGCCGCGACGATGCGCGCGTTGACCGCAGGGTCCTTCAGATACTGGCCGGTCTTGCGGTTGACGAACAGCGTGATCGGCACGCCCCAGGCGCGCTGCCGGCTGATCACCCAATCGGGGCGGCCTTCGACCATCGACCGGATGCGGTTCTCGCCCTTGGCGGGCACCCAGCGAGTGTCGCTGATCGCCTGGAGGGCGGTTCCGCGCAGCGTGTCGCCGGTCGCTAGCGGCGTATCCATCGGGATGAACCATTGCGGGGTGCAGCGGAAGATCACGCGCGCCTTGGAGCGCCAGCTGTGCGGATAGCTGTGCTGGAACGCACCTGCCGAAAGCAGCGCTCCTGCGGCGCGCAGGTCCTCGCAGATCGGGCCGTCCGGCGCGTTGAACTTGGGATTGATCACCGACATCCGCCGCTCGTCCGCGCCACCGAGCCAGGCCCAGTCGTCGCGATAGCGCCCGTCGCCCTCGACCGCGAACACCGGTTCCAGCCCGTGCGCTTTGCACAGGTCGAAATCGTCCTCGCCATGGTCGGGCGACATATGGACGAGACCCGTACCCGCGTCAGTGGTGACGAAATCGCCGGGCAGGAACGGGCGGGGCTTGGCGAAAAAGCCGCCGAGTGCGTGCATCGGGTGGCGGGCGGTGGTGCCAGCGAGGTCGGAGCCTTTGACCGTTTGCACCACTTCAAGCGAAAATTTCGGGTTGCCGTTGTCAAACGCAGCGAAGTCCACGTCAGCGAGGCCTAGATTCAAGCGCCTATTGAACTCGTCCAAAAGTACAGACGCTATCAGAAAGCGCGGTCCTTCGCGCAACCATGGAAGCGCCGTTGCCGCCACAGCCATTGCCTCGCCAGCTGGCCCATCAAGCCCTTGACCATCATCCTGGGTGGTGAACCAACAATCGACCAGAGAGTACTCAACCTCCGGCCCATAAGCCAAAGCCTGGTTCACCGGGATCGTCCACGGCGTCGTCGTCCAGATCACCGCATAGGCCCCGACCAGTTCGGGCGCATTCGGCGCATCGACGATCTCGAACGCCACGTCGATCTGCGTGCTCGTGACATCCGCGTACTCAACCTCGGCCTCGGCGAGTGCGGTCTTCTCGACCGGGGACCACATCACCGGCTTGGCCCCGCGATAGAGCTGGCCGCTTTCGGCGAACTTCATCAGCTCCTGCACGATCGTCGCTTCGGCGGCGAAGTCCATCGT
>CAXRCQ010000201.1:0-5829 GCA_964228845.1 Blastomonas sp. | reverse complement strand
TCGTCGCGATGCGCGAAGCGCGCGATGCGACGCTCGACATGCCGCGCCTGATCCTGCCTTCGGTACAGGTCAACATGCGCGCGGGCCATCTGCCCGAGGCGGAAGAGAATGGCGTCCGCTATCTCAAGATCCCGCTCGACGCGCTCTGATCGGAAGCCAGGCGATGACACTCCCGGGATTTTCTGACGCCATGCCGCTGCACGGGCTGGCGGGCGGGCTGTTGATCGGCCTGTCCGCTGCCATGATGCTCCTGATGTTAGGCCGCATTGCCGGGGTAAGCGGGCTGGCCGCGCGCGCCATCGGGCTATCGGCCGGTGGTGCCCCGCGCGATATCGCGATGGCCTTCATTCTGGGACTGCCCCTGGGGGCATTGCTGATGAGCCTGGTGACCGGGCCCGTGGTAACCCGCTTTCCGCCCACTATCTGGCCGCTGCTCATTGGCGGGTTGCTGGTCGGCTATGGCACACGGCTCGGCTCGGGCTGCACCAGCGGCCATGGGGTGTGCGGCATGTCGCGCCTCTCGCCGCGCTCGCTCACGGCGACCGCGCTGTTCATGGCCAGCGGTGTCGGCACCGTTGCGCTGCTGCGCGCTGGAGGTCTGCTATGAAGCAGACTGCCATTGCCCTTGCCGCCGGGATGATTTTCGGAGCGGGGCTCGCGCTGTCGGGCATGGCCGATCCGCAACGCGTGCAGGCGTTTCTCGACCTTGGCGGCGCCTGGGATCCGACATTGGCCTTCGTGATGGGCGGGGCGATGCTGGTGATGGTCGTTGCCTGGGCGATCCAGCGGCGGATGACGGCTCCGGCGGCTGCATACCGGTTCGAACTGCCGGGCACCACCGGCATTGACCGCAAGCTTGCGCTGGGCGCGCTGATCTTCGGAGCCGGCTGGGGCATCGGCGGGCTGTGTCCCGGCCCTGCCATTGCCGATCTCGCCATCGCGCCGCTGCAGGTCGCGCCTTTCATCGCGGCCATGCTGGCAGGCATGGCGCTGCACCGACTGACAACACGATAACGAATTCGCCGCCTGCGCGGCGGGAGGAGGATGGCATGCAGATTACCCGGTTGGACGAGCGCATCAGCGTCTCGCCGCAGATCACTCTTGACGATGTCGCCGAGCTCAAGGCGCTGGGTTTCCGCGCGATCATCTGCAACCGTCCCGATGGCGAGGAACAGGTTCAGCCCAGCGCCGCCGAGATCGGGGCCGAGGCGCTGGCGCTCGGCATGCCCTTCGTCCATGTTCCGGCGGTTTCGGGCGCGATCACCGACAGCGATGGGGCCGCAATGGCCAATGCGCTCGCCACCCTGCCTGGGCCGGTTCTCGCCTATTGCCGCTCGGGCGCGCGTTCCACCCGTCTCGTTGCAATGGCGGCTGAAATAACCGCGTCGGCAACGCAAGCCGATCCGACCCAAAAGCGTTCCGCCAGGATCTATGATGTGGTGATCGTCGGCGGCGGGAGCGCGGGCATCGCCACCGCCGCCAGCCTGCTCAAGCGCAAACCGGACCTGTCGATGGCGATCATCGAACCTTCCGAGGTGCATTATTATCAGCCCGGCTGGACCATGGTCGGCGGCGGCGTGTTCGATGCTCAGGTCACGCGGCGCGCGCAGAAGGATGTCATGCCCGATGGGGTCGACTGGATCCGGGCCTCGGCCAGCGGCTTCGCGCCAGAGGACGATCGCGTCATCCTGTGCGACGGCAGCGAGGTGCGCTACCGCGTGCTCGTCGCCTGTCCGGGCATCAAGCTCGACTGGGACGCGATTCCCGGCCTGCGCGAGACGCTGGGTCGCAACGCTGTCACGTCGAATTATGGCTATGACCTTGCGCCCTATACCCGCAGGCTGGTCGATGGACTGGAGGGCGGACGCGCTCTGTTCACCCAGCCGCCGATGCCGATCAAATGCGCGGGTGCGCCGCAAAAGGCGATGTATCTTTCCTGCACGCGCTGGGAGAAGGCAGGCGTGCTGCCGCGCATCGATGTGCAGTTCCACACCGCCGGCGCGGTGCTGTTCGGCGTCCCCGCCTATGTTCCGGCGCTGATGGAATATGTCGAGCGCTACAACGCGCATCTCAATTTCGAATCGAAGCTGGTCGCGATCGACGGATCGGCAGGCTTCGCGACCTTCGAGCAGAAACGCGGCGATCAGATCGCGCGGGTCGAGGAGCGGTTTGACATGATCCATGTCGTGCCGCCGCAGACCGCGCCCGATTTCATCCGGTCGAGCCCGCTGGCTGCCGCATCGGGCTTCATCGATGTCGACGAGACGACGCTGCGCCACAGCCGCTATGCCAACGTCTTCGCGCTGGGCGATGCCTGTTCGGCCTCGAACGCCAAGACCATGGCGGCGGCGCGCAAGCAGGCACCGGTGGTGGCGGTGAACGCGCTGGCGGCGCTCGAGGGCAAGCCGCCGGTCGCCGATTATGACGGCTATGGCAGTTGCCCGCTGACCGTGGAATCGGGCAAGATCGTGCTCGCCGAATTCGGCTATGGCGGCAAGCTGCTGCCGAGCTTCCCCAAATGGCTGATCGACGGCACCAGGCCGTCGCGCCTTTCCTGGCTGCTCAAGGACACCATCCTGCCGCCGGTTTACTGGCATGGCATGCTCAAGGGGCGCGAATGGATGGTCAAGCCGCACATGATCGGATCCTGAACGGATGCGCCTTGCCCGCTTCCTCCCGGTTCTGGAATGGGGCCGCGCCTATAATGGCACCACGCTGACCAACGATCTGGTGGCGGCGGGGATCGTCACCATCATGCTCATCCCGCAGAGCCTTGCCTATGCGATGCTCGCCGGATTGCCGCCCGAGATCGGCCTTTATGCCTCGATCCTGCCGATCGTCGCCTATGCGCTGTTCGGCACCAGCCGGTCGCTGGCGGTGGGGCCGGTGGCGGTGATCTCGCTGATGACGCTGACGGCGGCGAGCAGCGTCGCCCCGCCGGGCAGCGCCGAGTTCATTGCCGCCGCGCTGGTGCTGGCGCTGCTCTCGGGCCTGATGCTGCTGGCAATGGGGGTGCTGAGGCTCGGATTCCTTGCCAATCTGCTGTCGCATCCGGTGGTATCGGGTTTCATCACCGCATCGGGGCTGATCATCGCGACCAGCCAGCTCAAGTCGATCCTGGGGATCAGGGCGAGCGGCGAGGCCATGCCCGAACTGGTGACGACGCTGGCGGCCAATCTGCCTGAGACGAACCTCCCGACGCTGATCATCGGCGCAGTTTCCACCGCGTTTCTGTTCTGGGTGCGCAGGGGCTTGAAGCCCTTGTTGATCGGCTTGGGGCTGAAGCCGCGCACGGCCGATCTCAGCGCCAAGGCGGGACCGATTGCCGCGGTCGCCGTCTCGACGCTGTCGGTGGTGCTGCTCGATCTGGAGGCGGCGGGGGTGAAGACCGTCGGCCAGATTCCGCAAAGCCTGCCGCCGCTCACCCTGCCGCTGTTCGATGCGGCGCTCTGGCAGCAGCTGGCGGTGCCGGCGCTGTTGCTCAGCATCATCGGCTTTGTCGAAAGCGTGTCGGTGGCGCAGACCCTTGCCGCCAAGAAGCGCCAGCGGATCAACCCCGATCAGGAGCTGATCGGGCTGGGCGCGGCCAATGTGGCAGCCGCGTTCACCGGCGGCTATCCGGTGACCGGTGGTTTCGCGCGATCGGTGGTCAATTTCGATGCGGGCGCGGAAACCCCCGCCGCAGGGGCGTTCACCGCGATCGGCATCGCCATCGCCGCGCTGTTCCTCACCCCCTATCTCGCTTCGCTGCCGATCGCGACCCTGGCCGCGACGATCATTGTCGCGGTGCTCAGCCTCGTCGACGTCCAGACCCCGCGCCATGTCTGGCGCTATTCGCGCGCCGATTTTGCGGCGATGGCAGCGACCATCCTGGTGACGCTGCTGGTCGGGGTGGAGCCGGGCGTGATCGCGGGCGTCGGGCTGTCGCTGGCGCTGTTCCTGTGGCGGGCGTCGCGCCCGCATGCCGCCGTGGTCGGGCGCGTGCCGGGGACCGAGCATTTCCGCAACATCCGCCGCCACCAGGTCTTCACCGATCCGCGCATCCTCACCATCCGCATCGACGAGAGCCTGACCTATCTCAATGCGCGCTGGCTCGAGGAATTCGTGCTCGAACAGGTGGCAGATCAGGCGCAGCTCCAGCACCTTGTGCTGATGGCGTCGGCCGTGAATGCGATCGATGCCTCGGCGCTGGAAAGCCTGGAGGCGATCAACCACCGCCTCGCCGATGCCGGGGTGGCGCTGCACCTGTCCGAGGTCACGGGCCCGGTGATGGACGCGCTGGAGCGATCGCACCTGCTGCACGATCTGACCGGCAGCGTCTGGCTGTCGCAGAATGACGCCTTTGCCCAGTTGATCGAACGCATGCAACGCGCCGAAGAGGCCGAGAACGGCAGGGATCCGCTGCTGGCGCGCGGTCTGATCTGAGTCGGCTGGTACGAAAGGTGGCGCAAAAATCCAGATGTTCGCGATGAAATGACGGGCGTTCTGGAGGCGAGCTGCGCATGCAGCTCATGGTGCAGGAGCGCAGCGCCAGTCGCGCTCAACGGACCTGCCAGCCGTTCGAGCTTCGCGACGCTGCAGGCGCTCGCCGCTTGGGTCCGGCCGCTGCACTTTGGTGTTCACGCCCGGGGGGCTTGCATCCGTTTGGGCGGCGAATTCCCGGACCATCGGGGCATTGAAGGCGTTGCTGGCCAGTGGTGGTCCGCCTGGCTCATGCATGACCGCCAGTGCGATCAGACGATCACGCCAGGCAGGACGCTGGCGGCGATGATGGCGACCGAAGAAATGGCGGCGAGAGCGGTGGCGAAGACGTTCATGACGGTTTCCTGTTGAAAGCGGTGCAGATGCGATCGTGATCAGACGATCATTCCGGGGCCGACGCTGGTGGCAATGAGAATGACCGAGCAGACGGTGGCGAGAGCGGTGGCGAGGAAGTTCATGGGCAAGGTCCTTTCGGGCTGGAATGAGGCAAGAGGGCTGGGATCAGGCGACGACGCCGGGAACGACGCTGGCGGCCAGGAACAGGCTGGAGGTCAGAATGGCGAGAGCGGCAGCGGCGATATGGCTCTGGGCGTTCGAGAAGAGGGTCATGGCTGTATCCTTTCGAGTATTTCTGTGCGTTCCGGGCGGTGTGTCCGGAGATGCCAGACACTTTGCACGGGCCGTGCCAAACTGGAAAAGACATGAAATCACAATAGGATAGCCATTTTGCATCCGTTCATGATCCTGAACGGATGCTGACAATTGGGAAAATTTCCTATTCATCGGGATTGCTCTGTCCGGTCCATCGAACAGATTGACCGCATCCGACATGGCGGTGCGCTTCGTATAGGATAGTGATGCACATGAGCAGGATCGGGGTGGCACGCGTGGACCGTCGCAAGCTGGAAGTCTGGTATGACGGAGCATGCCCGTTGTGCCTGCGCGAGATTGCGCTGATGCGGCGGCTCGACCGGCGAGGGGCGATCGACTTTATCGACATTTCGACTCCCGAGAGCCCCTGTCCGATCGACCGCAAGGCATTGCTCGAACGTTTCCATGCACGCGAGAATGGTGTGATGCTCTCGGGTGCAGCGGCCTTCGCGGCGATGTGGCGGGCGATTCCGCTCTTGCGCCCGCTCGGGCTGGTCGCGCGGTGGACGCCGGCGCTGGCGTTGCTTGAAGTGGCTTATCTGCACTTTTTGAAGGTTCGTCCGCGCCTTCAGCGGCTAGTCCGGGAAGGCGGGGCATGAGCACGCGTTTCGAACCGACGCGCGCTGATGGCCTCGCGCGCCTACGCGCTTGCCGATCTGGGCCGCTTTGCCGAAGCCCATGCCGCGCTGACCCTTG
>CAXRCQ010000200.1:0-2123 GCA_964228845.1 Blastomonas sp. | reverse complement strand
ACGCGAGCGTGCCGTTGATCGCCGCGCGCGTGCTGGCGAGCGCGCCGCCATCGCTCTGGGTCAGCTTGAACACCGCGAAGAAGATCAGCAGCGGGCCGAAATCGAGCAGCAGCGGCCGCAGGCTGCCTTCCGACTTCTTGCGTGGCGCAGCCACGGCTTCAGCAGCGGCGGTCTGGGGCATTTCCTCGCTCACTTGGTGCCTCCGGCGATGACATGCGCGAGATATTCGGGATCGAAGGGCCTGAGGTCGTCGATCGTCTCGCCCACGCCGATCGCGTGGATCGGCAGGCCGAATTTCTCGGCCGCCGCCACCAATATGCCGCCGCGCGCGGTGCCATCGAGTTTCGTCATCACAAGACCGGTTCCGCCTGCGACCTCCTTGAAGGTCTCGATCTGCGACAGGGCGTTCTGCCCGTTGGTCGCATCGAGCACGAGCACCACGTCGTGCGGCGCTTGCGGGTTGAGGCGGCCGAGCACGCGGCGGATCTTGGCGAGCTCGTCCATCAGCTCGCGCTTGTTCTGCAGCCGCCCTGCGGTATCGACGATCAGCACGTCGATTCCGGTCGCGGTCGCCTGCTTGACCGCATCGAACACGATGCCCGCAGCATCGCCGCCTTCCTTGCCGCTGACGATGGGAATGCCCAGCCGCTCGGCCCAGACCTTGAGCTGGCCGATCGCGGCGGCGCGGAAGGTGTCGCCCGCCGCCAGCATCACGCCATAATCCTGTTCCTGGAACAGGTGAGCCAGCTTGGCGATGGTGGTGGTCTTGCCCGATCCGTTGACGCCGATCACCAGGATCACTTGAGGCCGCGGAAAGGCGATGATGTCGAGCGGCTCGGCCACGGTGCGCAGCGACTTGGCGATTTCCTCGCCGACGATCTCGCGCAACCCGTCCTCGTCGAGCCCGCGCTCGAACCGGCCTTCGGAAAGGCGTGCGCGCACCTTGCCCGCCATCTGGGGACCAAGATCGCTGACGATCAGCGCTTCCTCGATCTCGTCGAGCTGGTCCTCGTCGAGCCGCGACTTGGTGACCAGCCCCGTCAGGTTCTGGGTCAGCTTGTCGGACGTCTTGCGAAAGCCGCCCAGCAGGCGCTCGCTCCAGCTGCCCTCGCTCATATGTTCATCTCCGCTGTCAGCATGTCGCCGCTCTGTCCCGTGATCGCCACTGGCACGATCCGCCCGACAAGGGAAGGATCGGCAGCGGGAAGCGCGATGCGCGCAAAATTCTCGCCATGGCCGGTGCGTCCGTCGCGCTCGACCAGAAGCTGCTGCCGCGACCCGACCAGCGAAGCGCGCCAGCGCGATACGCGCGCCTGGGCAGCAGCGCGCATCTCGGCGGCACGCGCCTTGACCAGTGCGCGATCGAGCTGCGGCATCCGCGCCGCCGGGGTGCCATTGCGCGGGGAAAAGGGGAAGATATGGGCATGCACGACATCGCACGCCTCGAGGATTGAGAGGTTGTTCGCGTGCATCGCCTCATCCTCGGTCGGGAAGCCCGCGATCAGGTCCGCGCCGATCGCGATCTCCGGGCGCTGTGCCTTCATCCGCTCGACTAGCGCGATCGCCTGTGCGCGGCTGTGGCGACGCTTCATGCGCTTGAGGATCATGTCGTCGCCCGATTGCAGCGACAGGTGGACATGCGGCATCAGTCTCGGCTCGCCCGTGATCAGGTCGAACAGCCTCTCATCCACCTCCACCCCGTCGAGCGACGAGAGGCGCAGGCGCTGGAGGTCAGGCACGAGCTTCAGCACGCGTTCGATCAACATGCCGAGGCTCGGCGATCCGGGCAGGTCTGGGCCATAGCTGGTCACGTCTACCCCGGTCAGCACCACCTCGGCATAGCCCCTATCGACCAGCGCGCGCACCGCGTCGACCACCGCTCCTGCCGGCACCGAGCGGCTGTTGCCCCGGCCATAGGGGATGATGCAGAAGGTGCAGCGGTGGTCGCAGCCGTTCTGCACTTCCACGAACGCGCGGGCATGTTCGGCAAAGCTGGTGACCATGTGCGGCGCGGTCTGGCGGACGGACATGATGTCGGAGACTTGGACCTTGGTTGCGTCCAAAGCAAAACTATCCCCGTTTGTCCCGAGCGAAGTCGAGGGACGTATATCCGAACGGTTGTG
>CAXRCQ010000199.1:0-7671 GCA_964228845.1 Blastomonas sp. | reverse complement strand
GCGTCTGATCTTCCTGACCTTCTTTGGCACGCCGCGCTGGATCGAATCCGAGCATATCCAGCACAGCGTCCACAAGACCCCGGCCCAGGCCGGCGCGGACACGACGGGTGGCTATCACCCGCACGAGAGCCCGCTGCCGATGCTGATCCCGCTGGGTGTGCTCACCGTGGGCGCAGTGGCCGCAGGTTTCGTCTTCCACCATGCGTTCATCGATGCCGAACATGGCACGGCCTTCTGGAACGGCAGCCTGTTCTTCAACGCGCACCTGATGCACGAAATGCACGAGGTTCCGCTCTGGGTGAAGCTGGCTTCGACCGTGGCGATGCTGATCGGCCTGCTGACCGCGATCCTGATGTACCTGGTGAACAACAGCCTTCCGGGCAAGCTCGCCACCGCGCTGTCGCCGCTCTACTGGTTCTTACTCAACAAGTGGTATTTCGACGAGCTGTACAACCACATCTTCGTCAAGCCGAGCTTCGCGCTGGGCCGCTTCTTCTGGAAGGTCGGGGACGAGGGTACGATCAACCGCTTCGGTCCCGATGGGGCTGCGGTGCTGGTCACCTCCGGCTCGCGCGTCGCGATGAAGCTGCAATCGGGTTTTCTCTACAGTTATGCGCTGGTGATGCTGCTGGGCCTCGTGGCCGCGCTGACCTGGCTGATGGTGCGCTGAAATGAACGAACTGGGCTTTCCTATCCTGTCGCTGATGCTCGCCGTGCCGATGGCGGCAGCGGTCGCCTGTCTGTTCGTCAGCGCCAATGCCGCGCGCTGGATCGCGCTGCTGGCGACGCTGATCGATCTGGCGCTCGGCATCGTGCTGTGGATGAACTTCGATATCGGCGGCGCGCAGTGGCAGTTCGTCGAGAAGGCGGCCTTGTTCGACCGCTTCAGCTGGGCGCTGGGTATCGACGGCATCGCGCTGATGCTCATCATGCTCTCCGTCTTCCTGATGCCGATCTGCATCGGCGCGAGCTGGGAGGCGATCCAGACGCGCGTCGGCGAATACATGGCCGCGTTCCTGCTGATGGAAGTGTTGATGATCGGCGTGTTCGCCGCGCAGGACATCTATCTGTTCTACATCTTCTTCGAGGCTGGCCTGATCCCGATGTACCTGATCATCGGCATCTGGGGCGGCGCCAATCGCATCTACGCCAGCTACAAGTTCTTCCTCTACACCCTCCTCGGATCGGTGCTGATGCTGATCGCGATGTTCTGGATGGTGAACGAGGCGGGCACGTCGGACATCCCGACGCTGATGGCCTATGACTTCCCGGTCGAGGCACAAGCCTGGCTGTGGCTTGCCTTCTTTGCCAGCTTTGCGGTGAAGATGCCGATGTGGCCGGTGCACACCTGGCTGCCCGATGCGCACGTGCAGGCACCGACCGCAGGTTCGGTGATCCTGGCCGGTGTGCTGCTCAAGATGGGCGGCTATGGCTTCATCCGCTTCTCGCTGCCGATGTTCCCGGCGGCTTCGGTCGATTATCTCTGGCTGGTCTTCGCACTGTCGATGGTCGCGGTCGTCTATACCTCGCTCATCGCGCTGGTGCAGAGCGACATGAAGAAGCTCATCGCCTATTCGTCGGTTGCGCATATGGCGATCGTCACTGTCGGCCTGTTCGCGTTCAACCGCCAGGGTCTGGAAGGCGCGCTGGTGGTGATGCTCAGCCACGGTCTTGTTTCGGGCGCGCTGTTCCTGTGCGTCGGCGTGATCTACGACCGGCTGCACACCCGCGAGATCGACCGCTATGGCGGCCTTTCGATCAACATGCCGCGCTATGCGCTGCTGTTCCTTCTGTTCACCATGGCCTCGATCGGCCTGCCGGGCACCAGCGGCTTTGTCGGCGAGTTCCTCTCGCTGGTCGGCGTGTACGAGGTGTCGAGCTGGGCCGCGATCATCTGCACCACCGGCATCATCCTGGGTGCAGCGTATATGCTCTATCTGTACCGCCGCGTCGCCTATGGCGTGATCAAGTCGGACGACGTTGCCGCGATGCCCGATCTCAACAAGCGCGAGATCGCGCTGCTGCTCCCCATCGGGCTCGTCGTGCTGTGGATGGGCGTGTATCCTGAAAGTTTCATGGCGCCGATGCGCAAGGATGTGGGCGCGCTCGAAGCGCGGCTCGCGTCGGTCAAGCCTGCGGGCGATGCGAAGGTGCAAATGGGCAAGGCCCCGGCACTGATGCCCGCCGCCCATGCTGAAGAAGGCCATCACTGATGAATTACGAACTCTGGTTCCAGCTGGCCTCGCCGGAAATCGTTCTCAGCATCTCCAGTCTAGTCCTGCTGCTGATCGCGGCCTGGGGCGGGGTGCAGTCGTCACGCCTGGTCAGCATCCTGACCGTGGTCGCGCTGTTCTGCGCGCTGGCGCTGTCGTTCAACTTTCTGCTGAATCCCAGCTTCTCGGAAGGTGCCGACGCGTTCTACGGCCAGTATCGCATGGACCGCTTCGCCTCGCTGTCGAAGATCCTCGTGTTTCTCTCGGCCATCGGCTGCATCATCGTCGCGCCCAAGTTCTTTGCGCGCGGCAATCTGATGCGTCCGGAATACCCGATCCTCATCCTGTTCGCGACGATCGGCATGGGGCTGATGGTTTCGGCGGTCGATCTGCTGACGCTTTATGTCGGCCTCGAGATGCAGAGCCTTGCCGCCTATGTGCTGGCGAGCTTCCTGCGTAGCGATGACCGTTCGGCCGAAGCTGGCCTCAAATATTTCGTGCTCGGCGCGCTGGCGAGCGGCATCCTGCTGTTCGGCATGTCGCTGCTCTACGGCTTTACCGGCACCACCAGCTTTATCGGCATCCAGACCGCGTTCAGCGACGGCGTCTCGACCGGTGCGCTGTTCGGCATAGTCTTCGTGCTGTCCGGCCTTGCATTCAAGATCAGCGCCGTGCCGTTCCACATGTGGACGCCCGACGTCTATGAAGGCGCGCCGACCCCGGTGACCACCTTCTTCGCCACTGCGCCCAAGGTTGCCGCGATGGCACTGACCATGCGCGTCGCGATCGAGGCGTTCGGCGGTCAGCAGGCTGTCTGGCATCAGATCGTGATCTTCGTGGCGCTTGCCTCGATCATCCTCGGCGGTGTCGCGGCGATCGGTCAGCAGAACATCAAGCGCCTGCTCGCCTATTCGTCGATCAACAATGTCGGCTTCATCCTGATCGGCCTTGCCACCGGCACGCCCGAAGGCGCGTCGGCGATGATGACCTATCTCATCATCTATGTCGCGATGACGCTGGGCAGCTTCATCTGCGTGCTCGACCTGAACGATCGCGAAGGCCGCCCGGTCGAGGAGATCGCCAAGCTCGCAGGCCTTTCGAAGACCCGTCCGGGCCTTGCAGCTGCTCTCGCCGTGTTCATGTTCAGCCTTGCAGGCATTCCGCCGCTGTTCGGCTTCTGGGGCAAGTTCGTGGTGTTCGATGCTGCGGTCGCAGCCGGGCTGATCCCGCTCGCCGCCATCGGCATAGCCGCCTCGGTCATCGGTGCCTTCTATTATCTCAAGGTCGTCAAGGTGATGTATTTCGACGAGCCCGCCGATGTCATCGCGCCCAGCGATTCTGCCGCGCGCATGGCGCTGGTGACGCTGACCGCGCTGTTCGTCTCGCCGCTCGGCTATTTCGCCACGCTCGCGCTCAGCCCGGTGACCGCTGGTGCTGCCAGGGCATTGTTCTGGGCAGCGTGATCGAAACGGTCGCGCTGACCGGCTCCACCAATGCCGATATGATGGCGCGCGCCGATGCGGGCGCGCCTGAAGGGCTGTGGCTGCGTGCCGAGCAGCAGGACGGGGGCAGGGGACGCCTGGGTCGGCAATGGCTGAGCCCGATCGGTAATCTCTATTGCAGCACGCTGGTGCGGCTCCGCCCCGACGATTCTCCGGCGCATCTGCTCGCGTTCGTCACGGCGCTCGCGGTGCATGATGCCGTGCTGCACATCCTGCCCGATTGTGGCGCACGGCTGAAATGGCCCAATGACGTTCATGTCGCCGGTGCCAAGCTTGCCGGCATCCTGCTCGAGCGGCGTGGCGATGCCGTCGTCGTGGGGATCGGAATGAACGTGGCGCTCGCTCCGCAAGTGCCGGGCCGGTCTGTGACCTGCTTGCGCGATCTCGGCGCGATGGCGCAGATCGATGCCGCCGCCGTGCTCGATCTCCTTGCAGAGCGGTTTGCGGGGCGGTTGGCGCAATGGCGCTCGGTTCCGCCTGCAACGCTGCTTGATGTCTGGTGCGCCGCCGCGCATAAGCCGGGCGAGGCGATGGCGGTGCAGCGGGCGCCCGATGACAGGATCGAAGGCGTTTTCGATGGTTTGTCGAGCGACGGCGCGCTGCGGCTCAAGCTTGCCGACGGTCGGGTCGAAGTCGTCAGCGCCGGGGATGTTTCTCTTGTCGGCTGATCAAGCCAGGTTTCATGTGAGGAGTGTTCACCATGCTGCTTGCGATTGACGTCGGCAACACCAATGCCGTCTTCGCCTTGTTCAACGGCCGCACGATCAAGGCCCGCTGGCGCATATCGACCGATCCCCGCCGCACGGCAGACGAATATGCGGTGTGGCTGAACCAGCTGCTCGCGATCGAGGGTTTCGTGCGGCAGGACATTGCCAATGTCATCATCTCCACCGTGGTGCCGCGCGCGATGCACAACTTGCAGATGCTCTCGCGCAAATATTTCGATGTCGAGACGCTGGTGGCTGGAGTTGAACCTGAGGACTGGCGCATCCAGATCGATGTCGACGAGCCCCGCTCGCTCGGCGCGGATCGGGCCGTCAACACGATTGCCGCACACGCCTTGCATCCGGGCGATCTGATCGTCATCGACTTTGGTACGGCAACCACCTATGACGTCGTCGATTATACCGGCGCGTACAAGGGCGGGATCATTGCGCCGGGCATCAACCTGTCGCTCGATGCGCTGGTCAATGCAGCGGCCAAGCTGCCGCGTATCGCCATTGAAATTCCCGATACCGAAGGATCGGTGATCGGGCGCAATACCGAAGACCAGATGCAGATCGGTGTCTTCTGGGGCTATGTCGCGATGATGGAGGGGCTGGTTGCCCGGATGCGCGCCGAGATCGGTCGGCCCGCCAAGGTGATCGCCACCGGCGGATTGGCCGTGCTGTTCGATCAGCACACGAACATATTTGATGCGGTCGAGCCGGACCTGACGCTTCAGGGCCTCGCGATGATCGCCGAAAGGGCTTTTTGACCAGATGACACCCGGTAAAGAATTGTTGTTCCTGGCCCTTGGCGGGTCGGGTGAGATCGGCATGAACGCCAATCTCTATGGCTGTGATGGCAAATGGGTCATGGTCGATCTGGGCATGACGTTCAGCGATCCCGCCTATCCGGGTGTCGAGCTGGTATTTCCCGATCTCGAGTTCATCGAGGAGCGCGCCGAGGACCTGCTCGGCATCGTCCTGACGCATGGGCACGAGGATCATATCGGCGCGCTGCCCTATCTCGCCGCAGATCTGGGCGTGCCGCTGTTTGCAACGCCGTTTACTGCCGACCTGATCCGCCGCAAGCTGGAAGAGCAGGGGCTGGTCAACGAGGTGACGCTGAACGTCGTCGAGAATGACGGCAGCCTGCAGCTCGGTCCGTTCGGCTTCCGCTATCTGCCGCTCGCGCATTCGATCGCCGAGGGCAACGCGCTGCTGATCGATACGCCTTATGGCCGCGTTTTCCATACCGGCGACTGGAAGCTCGATGAAGAGCCGCTGATCGGCGTGCCCTCGACGCCCGAAGCGCTGACCCAGCTGGGCGACGAGGGCGTGCTCGCCCTGGTCTGCGATTCGACCAATGTCTTCAATCCCGAAAGCTCGGGCTCCGAAGGCGAGGTGCGCGATGCGCTGATCGCGGCGGTCAAGCCGCTCAAGGGCCGCGCGCTGATCACCACGTTCGCCTCGAACGTTGCGCGGCTTCACACGCTGGGCGAGGTGGCGCGCGCGACCAACCGCCAGTTGTGCGTCGCCGGGCGTTCGCTTGACCGGATCATCGCGGTGGCCAAGGCGAACGGCTATCTGCTCGACCTGCCTGAATTGGTCGATTTCGACACCGCCATGGGCCTGCCGCGGCGCGAAATCCTGATCGTCGCCACCGGCGGCCAGGGCGAACCGCGCGCGGCGCTGGCGCGCGTTGCCGAGGGCAATCACCAGATCAAGCTGGAAGAGGGCGACACCGTGCTCTTCTCGTCCAAGGTCATTCCGGGCACCGAGATCGCCATCGGCCGCATCCAGAACCGGCTCGCGGCGGATGGCATCCAGATGATCACCGATCGTCAGGCTGACATTCACGTATCCGGCCATCCGGGTCGACCCGAGCTCGCCGAAATGTATCGCTGGATCCGGCCCAAGGTGCTGGTGCCGGTGCATGGTGAGATGCGGCACATGGCCGAGCAGGCCAGGCTCGGGCTTGAACTCGGCATCCCGCGCGCGGTGGTGCAGAAAAATGGCGATCTGGTGCGGCTTGCTCCGGGTGATCCGGGCGTGATCGGGCACGAAGGCGCCGGGCGGCTGGTGCTCGATGGCGATGTTATCCTGCCTGCGGATGGGTTGACGATGGGCGAGCGGCGCAAGCTTGCGCTCAACGGCCAGGTCAGCGTCGCGGTCGCGCTGAACGCCAAGGGTCGCCTCGTGGGCGATCCGGTCCTGCGTCCGCTTGGCTTGCCGGTGGAGGATGATCTCGATGCCTTTATCGCCGAGGCGGTGGAAGACGTGCGCGAGGCTATCGAGAAGCCGCCGGCCAAGGGCAAGAAGCCGCGCGGGCCGCAGACCGGCGACGATGTACAGGAGGCGATCCGTCTGGCTGTCCGCCGCGCCGCCACCCGCTGGACCGGAAAGAAGCCGGTGGTCACGGTCTTGATGATCGAAGCCGCCTGACCCATCTGGGTGCTGCAATCAGGGGTTTCGCATGAGCTGGACGAGCATCCTCGCCATCTATCTGCTGTTCTGGGTCATCACGGCCTTTGTCGTGATGCCATTCGGCGTGCGCACGGCAGACGAGCTGGGAATGGAAAAGGTGCGGGGACAGGCCGATAGCGCCCCCGCCAATTTCAAGCCGCTGCGGGTTATCGCGATTACCACGCTGGTGTCTGCCATCGTTTTCGGGCTGTTCTACGCCAATTACATCAATGGCTGGATCGGGCCCGATGATGTCAACATTTTCGGCAAGCCGCCGGGCTCGGAATAAGCATTTCGTCGCACGTTTTACAAATTCTGCAATTGGCATGCGACTTTTGCAGCCTTTGCTGCTATAGCATCGTCATCGCGCGATCCTGATCCCAAGCCTACGCGTGACTGAGAGACCTGCGGCTCGGCTGCTCCACGCTCTTGCTTGTACAGCAAATCGAGCGACAGCCATGCCCGACATCAACGAGCTTTTCGAAAATCTTCACGTTGCGCAGTTGCGCGCGCTCCACGCCCCTACCGGCAGCGAGCGCGAGGCGCAGCGCGGGCATGTGCGGCGCCATCGCGCACAATTGCACAGCCACGCTTATCCTCAGCCCGGCAGCTTCCTGTCCTGCTGATGCCATCGGAGCGCGTCCTTCCGGGATGCGCCCTTCTTCCCTCGCAACGGTCGGAGCCGGGCGTTGCAGGGGTCGCAATCGAACTTCCGGCTCCAACCGCGCGGCAAGGATTGTCCACATGTTACGTGGCCTGCCGCGTTCTACTCCTAAGGAAATGACT
>CAXRCQ010000198.1:0-2308 GCA_964228845.1 Blastomonas sp. | reverse complement strand
GTATCACGGCCAGCGGGCTGTCGGCGCTCGCCATCTATTACCTCATGCAGGGCCTTCCCGCCGCGATGCGGGTCGGCGGACTGGTCATTTCGCTCGGCCTCACCCAAGTCGCCTTCCCGCTCACCCGCGCGCTGTCGCCCGCGCTGCTGGTCGATGGCGACATCAGCCATATCTTCCAGTTCCAGTTCGCCCTGTCGCTGCTGGGCTTTGGCATGGTCTACCTGCTGCGCCTGCCGCCGGGAATTCGCAAGACAACCTTCGAGCCGCTCGACCTGCCGAGCATCGCATTGTTCGTCATCGGGGTCGCGGCGCTGTGCGCGTTCCTCATCCAGGGGCGCATCCAGTGGTGGGACACGCCATGGCTAGGCTATGCTCTGGCGCTCGCGGTTGCCGGGCTGGGCGGCTGCTTCCTGATCGAGGCCAACCGCAAGAGCCCGATGCTCGATCTCAGCTGGCTGTCGAGCCGTTCGATCCTTGCGCTCGCCGTGATCGGCGCGACGGTGCGCATCCTTGTTGCCGAGCAAGGCTTCGGGGCAAGCGGCATGTTCGCGGCGCTCGGCTACGGCAACGAGAAGCTGACCGGCTATTTCTGGGTGCTTGCAGGGGCGACTTTCGGAGGGATGGCCCTGTCTGTGGCGAGGCTCGATCCCAAGGACCTGACCCGGCCGGTGCTGTTCGCGATCCTTGTCATCGGGGTGGCGGCCTTTGCCGATACACGGACCGGCGTGATGACCCGCCCCCAGGATCTCTACCTCACGCAGGCCGCGATCGCCTTTGGTGCCGTGTTCGCGATGGGGCCGATCATGATGGAAGGGATGCTGCGAGCGCTTGCCGCAGGACAGAGCTACGTCATCAGTTTCATCGCGGTCTTCTCGCTGTCGCAATCGGTCGGCGGGCTGGCGGGCATCTCGCTGCTGTCGGCCTTCCACACGGTGCGCCTGAAGACCCACCTGATCGATGCCGGAAGCACGCTCACACTGGCGAACGAGCAACTGGGACAGGCGCTCGGCAATGCGGCGCGCCGTGTGGCGCCGCTCCAGAGCGATCCCGCGCTCCAGCAGCAAGCGGCCGCGTCGAGCATTTCGGCGGAGGTGGGGCGCGAGGCGGCGGTGCTCGCCTTCAACGATGTTTTCTTCCTCATCGGCACGCTGTCGGCGGTGACTTTTGTCGTCGTCTTCGTGCCCTGGCTTATCAACAAGATTCGCGGGCGCAACCCGCTCGCCAAGGAACTGGCCTTCATGCAGGCCATGCAGTCAAGGACCCGCCAATGACCAATTCGCCCCCGGCCGCAACCGAACCCGAGATCACCGCGGACCCGGCGCCCGCTCCCGAACGGCAGACGGGGTGGTCTCCCAATCTCTCGCGCCGCCGCTTGGCCGTGGGCGCGCTGCTGCTCGTCATCGTCGTCCTCGCCGCGCTTTTCGCATGGGGTCTTCCGCCCTTTGGCGGGGGCGACGAGACGACCAACAACGCCTATGTGCGCGGGCGCACCACGGTGGTCAGCCCGCAGGTGGGCGGCTATCTGGTCGAGGTGCCGGTGGTCGATTTCCAGCGCGTGGAGAAAGGCCAGCTGCTCGCCCGGATCGACGATGTGCCGTTCCGCGAAAAGGTCCAGCAGGGCGCGGCCAACACCGCCGCGCAGCAGGCGACGCTGGCGAACAGCGCGCAAAGCCTGCGCTCGGCCCAGGCGCAGCTCGAACTGCAGGACGCCGCCGTCGCGGCCGCACGCGCAGCACTGCAGAAGGCGCAGGCCGACATGAACCGCATCGCCGAACTGGTCGATGAAGGCTCGGTCTCCCTGCGCGAACGCGATCAGGCGCGCGCCGCTCTGGCACAGGCTCAGGCCGGCGTCAGACAGGCGCAGGCGCAGCGTGCCATTGCGGCGGAAAACGTGCGTTCGGTCACCGTCGGGCGGGGCGCGCTCGAAGCGCAGGTCGCCGGTGCCGAGGCGACCAAGGGGCTCGCAGAATTCGAACTGTCGCGCACCGAAATCCGCGCCCCGCGCGCGGGCCGGCTAAGCGAGGTCACTGCGCGTGTCGGCCAGCTCGTTACCGCCGGAAGCCAGCTCATGTATATCGTCCCCGACGATTTGTGGGTGGTCGCCAATTTCAAGGAAACGCAAACCGCGAACATGGCCGTCGGCCAGCGCGCCACCCTCGAAATCGACGCGCTGGGCGGTTTGGAACTCACAGGCCGGGTGCAGAGCATCGCGCCTGCCGCCAGCAGCGACTTCCGCCTCGTCAAACCCGACACGGGCGCCCGCAAATTCGTCAACGTGCCCCAGCGCATCGCCGTGCGCATCGTGCTC
>CAXRCQ010000197.1:0-5057 GCA_964228845.1 Blastomonas sp. | reverse complement strand
TGCGCGGTTCGAGAACCTGCCTGCGGGCGACTATGCGCTCGCCATCGTCCATGACGAGAATGGCAACAACACGCTCGATACCTGTGCCGGAATCCCGAGAGAAGGCATCGGCTTTTCGCGCAATCCCAGCTTCAGCTTCGGCCCGCCGCGCTTTTCGCAGGTCGTGTTCGTGGCGCAGGGCAGCGGGACCAGCCAGCGGGTGAAGATCAAATATTATCTCTGAGCGCACGTTTGTGCTCGCTCCTGAAACGGCGCGTTAACCAAATCAAAACCTCGCTGGGCCATTCCTGCTGACATCATCCAGCAGGGACCAAGCGATGCGTCAGACCGATCCGGGGTTACTGCTTGCGCCCAGCATCGCTACGCGCCCGCTGCTGCTCAAGATTGTGCTTACCGCAGCTACCATGCTGCTCGCCTTTGCCGCCGTCATTTATCAAAAGCCGTTGCCTTCGGGCAGCGAGCGACCGGTGGTCGATTTTCATGCCTTTCATGTCGCAGGCGTGCTCGGCCTGCACGGCCGCGCGGCAGAGGGCTATGATGCCGACAAGATGGCCCGCGCGCAGGAGGCGGCGACCGGGGTCGAGGTGTTTATGCCCTGGACCTATCCGCCGCCCTTCACGCTGTTCGTCACCGCATTGGCCACGCTGCCGGTCGGCCTTGCCTATGCGCTGTTCACCGGGGGCACGCTGGCACTATATGTCTTTACGCTCCATCGGATCGCAGGGCAGCACCTGCCCGGCGTGGTCCTCGCCATGGCTCCGGTCATCCTGCTCACCGTGCTGACCGGGCAGAACAGCTTTCTCACCGGCGCGCTGACCGGATGGTTCGTTATCGGCTTCATCGCGCGCAAGCCGGGGGCGGGCATTCCCCTGGGGCTGATGGTCATCAAGCCGCATCTCGCCGCCGGGCTGGCGCTGCTGACGCTGGCGGAGAGGCGCTGGCAGACGGTGGCGGTCGCGGCGGTGACGGCCAGCGCCGCACTGCTCGCCTCGACCATCGTGCTCGGCCCCACGATCTGGACCGCCTTTATCGACGGGGTGCGAGAATCCGGAGCGTTTCTGGCTCAGGGTCGCTATCAGCTGTTCCGCATGACATCGCCTTTTGCCGCCGCTTTCAGCATGGGCAGTGGGCCTGTGCTGGCCTTTGCGATCCAGGGCGCCAGTGCGCTGCTTGCACTGGGGCTGCTGCTCTTCGCCTGGCACCGCGCGCTGCCGCCGCGCCATCTCGCCGCTTCGGCCTGTGCCGCGACCCTGTTCGTGAGCCCCTATGCCTATGATTACGACCTCGCGCTGCTGGGGGTGGGCCTCGCCCTCATCCTGCCCGATCTGCTGGCGCGAACGCGCAGGTCCGAGCAACTGGGCATGCTCGCGCTGCTCTGGCTGGCGACAAGCTGCGGCATCGTCACCGCCTTTCTTCACGACAAGGGCGAGGGCGTGTTCGACCGCTCGCCCTGGTCGCTGATGGCACCGGGTCTGGCCGTGCTGATCGGCTGGGTGGTGATCGTGATGCGCCGTGCGCCAAGTGCCCGGGTCGACGCGGCAACGATGGCAGTGCCGATACCAAGCCCGAGCCTCAGCGCTTGATCGCTTCGGCGCTGGTGAGGCTGCGCTCGCCCGAAAGGTTGCGATAGACCTGGATGCGCCAGCGGCTACCGTCCATGAACACCAGATCCATGCGATAGTTCATGCCCGCCACAACCTGCTGGCTGATATTCTCGATCTCCGCCAGCTCCGCGCCGGGTACGTCCATCTGGTTGAACGCCCAGACCGCGATCTGCTCGATCTCGGGCGTCAGTTTCGCCTTGCTCCACCCCCCTGTGATCATCGGCGCATCGCCCCCCGCAGGCGGCGGCGCATGCTGCGCGCTAGCCGCGACAGGCAGGGTCAGTATGGCGACGGCGATAAGCGCGAAACGATGGAGCAAAGCGGCCTCCTGCACATTGGTATACCATTGCCCTAGCCTGAGGTGCTGTGGACGGCAAGGGCGCGCGGTATCGCACGCCACGTTTGTCATTCTGCCCCGTCGAGCAGAAGTGAGATTTGGTAACTGAACTCGTAGATAATGTGCCAAATAGGTTAACTGCTTTGATATGCAGGAGATGTTTCTGAATTGTTCTCAGGATAGAGGAGGAGCAATTCATGACGAACGGCCTCATTCCGATCGCGCGCAAATCACTGCACGCCCATGCGTTCGAGCACTATCTCCGGACAGGTAGGAGGATCGATCTCCAGCCCCGGCGCGCGGCCATAGCGCGCAAGTTCAATCCCTATCACGACCCTGATAACGGCCAGTTCACCTTTGCCCCGGGAGGTCGAAGGTCAGGCACCTCGCGCCGGTCTTCGCAAAGAGGTTCGGATGCGCCGAAGCCCGGCGTTTCAGCCAATCCGGCCAAGCTCCTTCTCGCGCAATATCGCCCCAACCCGCGCGCGCGTATCGGCGGCAATCGCGGACCAGCGCTGAACGATCCCATGACGCTGGAGCGTGCATTTCCGGGTCTGCGGAACGCGCCAGGCAGCTCGATAATAGCCTTGGCAGACAACGCGCTCGACATCACTGGTCCTTCGCGCCGCCTAACGACCGAGCTCGCGGATGCCGAGGTGAAGAGCTTGATCGTGCAGATCAAAAGAGTGGACGCGCAGTTCCACTACGACCGCCTAGGGGCGCCGGCCACATTGGAAGGGCAGATCAACGAGATCAATGACCTTAGAATGTACCGCGCGGCGGCTCGTTATAACAAGCTCAAGGACCAGGGACCGTTGCAGGTCGAAGTTTTACGGCAAATGCAGAAAAGCGTGGACCGGGCCTATGCTGAAGGGGTGAAACGGTTCGACGCTGGGCTGCTGAAAATAAATCTCTCCCGCGACGAAGCGATAGGTAACTTCATCGATCGCACCGTAAAGCTTGAGATGCAGAGGCTATTCGATCGCTTCGGCATCGAGCACGGAACTGGCAGGCAGGTGCGAGTTGGAGGCCGTGAATATGATACATCCGGAACGGGTCGAACATATCGTATCCCCGATGTCAGGGTCGGTAAAATGGCCTATGATATGACCACGGAACGCAAGCTGCCGTCCAAGCCTCAGATTCGGGGATTTTTCCGCGCGGATTTTGGCGCCGACTCTGCAGTGATCGTTCGCCCGTCGCAGCTTGGACGAGGCAGCACCTACGCCATCAAGAAGCCAGGAAAGTAAGATGCCGAAAATAGAGGATCGCAAAAAGCTGCCCTTTGTCCCGAAGGATTTGGACACCATTTACGATCTGCTGGGCTGGATGATGTTATACGCGCCAAAATGTGATCCGGGAATGTCCTGGGTCTTTGAGGACAATATCGACCTGACGTTTTTCGGGCTTAACGAGGGCTTGAAGGTGGTCCGCCGCGAGATCGGTGAGGAAGTCTATGCCCGGCTCGCCGCGATGTCGCAGCAAATGCGCGCACATTTCGATTCTGACCCCGAGGACAAGAACGGGGGATGCCACAAGGGTCGTATCCTGATCAACCAGATGAGCGACATTGTCGAGGACTGCCTCAGGCGCAGGGCTTCTCGTACGGCGGGGTAATCAGGCACCGCCCAGTCGCTCACCAGATTTCGAGGATCATCGCTATCTCGCCCTTCGTTGTGTCCTGCGACGAGCACATATACACGATGCGGTTCGGGACCATGCACTCGTGGTCATATGTCGGTTGCATCACCAGCTTGTCGAAGCCCCTTTTGATGGCCAGCTCTTCGAGCTGATCCTCGATATAGTCCTTGCCCTCAAGCACATGGACGGGGAGATAGCCCATATTCTCGGGATCGTCCGTCCCGCCAAAGCGCGCGGGAAAGAACAGGGCGGGGACCAGATCGCCCGTTTCGACCAATGCTTCCGCCTTGGCCACGCTGGTCACGTCGGAAAAATCGAGCGCTTCTTCCTCCGCTACCGGGGGCATCGCCTTTGACATCGGCGCGGTGATCAATCCTGCTGCCACCGCTGCTTCAAAAACCGTCCGATCCTGCGGCATGATTCCGTTCCCGTCTGCGGTCGCAGCCCCTGCTGCTGCGTGGCCGAGCATAGGGCGAGAGAGGTTGCAGGGGGAGAGATGCGGGGCGAGACTGGTCCGAAACGGCGCAAAAAACCTCGGCTCTTGCACAGGGCCGAGGCTGCCCTCCAAGATCAGGCTGAAAAGGCGATCGTCCCCCGCTGACGCCGCCCGCCGCGCGACGCCTCACCAGATGTCGATGCTGATCTTGATCTCGCCCGTGCCGGGCGTGTCGCTCCTGCAGATATAGGTGATGGCGGAAAGGACGACGCTCTTGCCGCGATATTGGGGTTCGACCGTCATGCCGTCGATGCTGCCCAGCTCGATCAGCCCGCTGATCCGGTCGTGCGCGAATTCGAGCGCTACCTCGGTGCCTGCCGGGACATAGCCGACATTCATGCGCTCCCTCGGCCCACCGAACCGGCGCGGAAACAGCCAGATTTTCACCAGCTCCCCGCGCTTGACCAGTTCGTCTGCCTTGGCGCGACTGGTGACGTGCGAAAAGTCCATCTCCCGCTCCCCCGACCCCCGTCGCTGCTCCAGCGCCTCCGCGTGCGGCCCGACCAGCGGTGCGGTGCTCAGCGCAAGCACGATAGCCGTCCCGAAATGCCGCATGATGACGCCCCCGACCGATGCCGCAGCGCCAGGCTGCAAGGGACAGCATAAGGCGATGGCGGTGCGAGAGGGAGGCTTTGGCGGCGAAATTGGTCCGGAATGGAGGAGGTTCAGGAGATGCGGTGGGCGGGGCATCCGGCCAGCGGACGCTTCGGGCAAGCGGCCTAACTCCCCTTGCCGAAGCGCCAGAAGTCCGCGCCCACCGATGCCTCAATCGTGCTCCCGGCCGCCCGCGCCCAGATACAGCTCGCGGCCCATGTCCTCGTAGAGCTTGCTCATCTCGGCCATGCCTTTCAGCGCAGCTTCGCGGCTCGCCGCTGCGGTTTCCGCGCCCGACGGGCCGGTCGCGATAAAGCCTTCCACGCCCTGGTTCTGCTTGGTGGCAAAGTCGCGGACTTCCTGGCTGATCTGCATCGAGCAGAAT
>CAXRCQ010000196.1:0-2664 GCA_964228845.1 Blastomonas sp. | reverse complement strand
CCGCACCTTCCGACCCGACGACGCCGGTATTGGTGAGCTCGATAAGGTTCTGCACGTCGCGATAGAAGAAGTTGATCCCGACGATGCCGCCGCGGCCGATGCGCCGCTCATAGCCCAGATCGAAGCCCCAGGCCGTTTCCGGATCAAGCTGCGGGTTGCCGAGCAAGTCGTTGTCGCCCAGTTCCGCCTGCAACAACGCAGGAGAGATGAAGTTGAACTCCGGGCGGCGGTTGGTGCGCGCGACCGAGCCGATAATCCGGTCGCGATCGGTCATATCGTATTTGAACGAGGCCGAAGGCAGCAGCTTCTCATAGTCGTTGCCCTGCACACCGGCAGCGGGCACCGTCGCATCGACGATGTTCAGGTCAGTCGTCTCGTAACGAAGGCCTGCCTCCCAGGAAAAGCCGCCATGGCGACCTTCCACCAGCGCGAAGCCGTCGATGCGCCGTTCCTCAATGGTGTTCACGCTGCCGGGCTCGGGAGCGAGCGCGCCAAAGGCGGTGTTGAGGCTGGTCGGGTTCTGCTGAAACTGGTTCCAGTTGCGCGCAGCCGCGACGTTGAAACGGTTACGCACCGTCAGGATCGCGGTATCGCGGTCCTTGTCCTGATAGAAGCCGCCGACGACCAGCTTGATCTCGTCGCTCAGATCGACGGCATGCTCGAGCTTCACCGTGAATTCGCTGTCGTCGATATCGGTCGTCGTTAGATCGCCGGTAAAGCGCGGCGTCGCGCGGTCGAAGTCGATCTCGAACTCGGTCTCGCGCTGCTTGTCGGTGAAATTGGCATAGCCGATCCGCAGTGAGGTCTTTCCCGCCGACCATTCGTGCGAGAGCTTGCCGTTGATCGTGTAGTTTTCCTGATCGATCTCGTTCACATTGG
Organism: Blastomonas sp.; assembly: GCA_964228845.1. Lineage (GTDB taxonomy): Bacteria > Pseudomonadota > Alphaproteobacteria > Sphingomonadales > Sphingomonadaceae > Blastomonas. The sequence goes on along the minus strand of CAXRCQ010000196.1, from coordinate 1,785 downwards.
CATTGTCGGTCAGCAGGTTGCCGCTCGCCGCGCCGTTGCGCACCGGGCCATTGATCGCGGTCGGATCGTCATATTCGTAGCTGCGCTCGTCTTCGGTGCGGTCGGTGCGCACATAAAAACCGCGAATCTGGAAATTGGTGTCGCCGCCATCGATCTCGTAAGTAGCGTTGACCGAATAATCCTTGCCGTCGCGGGTGTCGGTCTGGTCTTCACGATTATCGAAATCATCGGTGGCGAAATCGGGATTGTTCTCGGGCGAATCGCTGTAGCGCAGGCTCGACTTGAGCTTCGGGTTGTGACGACCCTGGAAATTGCCGCCGATCAGGAGACGGCCAGGCCCGACCTTGCCGCCAAAAACGGCACCGAAGCTGGGCTCGAATTCCTCGTCGTCATAATAGAGCGCACCGCCACGCACATAACCGCCGTCGAGCTGATAGCCGTCGCGCAGCACGATGTTGAGCGATCCGGCAACCGCATCGCCGGTGCGCCGTGCAGAGTTGGAGCGCACGATCTCGACCCGCGAAATGAGTTCGGCGGGAATGCGATCGAGGAAGAACGAACGGTCGGCCTGGCCACCGGGCACGCGCTCGCCGTTGATCAGGATCTGGGTATAGCCCGGCGGTAGACCGCGCAAACGCGGGCCATCGCTTTCGATCACGTCCGAGAGGAAGGTGACCGAAGGCACGCGCTTCAGCGCATCGCCTGCGGTCAGCGGCTCGAAACGCTGGAAATATTCGGTGCCATATTCGAGCACCGGCTCTGCACCATCGACGCGGTTGCGGTAACCGATCTGGCCCTGCACCACGATATCCTGCGAGGTGGTGATCGCCTGATCGCCGTCGCGCGGCTGCTCCTCGGCCATAGCGTCCTGCGCCAAGGCAAGCGCGGGCAGCATCGCCAGTCCGGCAATGCCAGCGAGCAGTGCACAACGGGTTGCCCGGTTGAAACCGAAAATAATTGTCATGATTTTGCCCCCGAATCAAACAGTCGGATCGACTGCGTCGAGCGCGCCGCTAACAGTGCTCCGCGACGGATGGATGAAACCAAGGTTTCATTTTTGCGTCAGTTCTTGCGCAAAACTGTCATCAACGCGCCATATCGGCGTGGCAGCGCCCGCATATCGCAGATTGACTTCAGCAAAGGATTTCCCATCATGGCCACTCGTTCTTCCGCCACCCTGTTGCGGGTGAGCCTTCTCGCGCTGCTCGCCAGCGCCTGCGCCCCGAAGGAAATCCCGATCGAGACGCGGATCGCCAATGCGCTGCCTGCCATTGACGTTCCCGCCACCGCCGAGACCGTGCCGGTCGGCACCGCCAATGCCGATGCGGCCGACGATCCGGCGATCTGGCGCAACCCGGCCAACCCGTCGGCCAGCCTGATCGTCGGCACCGACAAAAAGGCCGGGCTCTATGTCTATGGCATGGACGGCCAGGTGCGCGGGTCCTCGCTCACCGGGCGTTATAACAATGTCACGCTGATCGAAGGCGAGCAGGGCATTGTCGTCATCGCCAGCGACCGCACCGATCCGGTCAATTCGAAGCTCGCGCTGTTCCTGCTCGATCCTGCGACCGGCGCGCTCTCCCCGCTCGCCAGCGTGCCGAGCGGCGCGGGCGAAGGCTATGGCGTGTGCGTCGCCCCTGCCCCGCGCATCGCCATGGTCGGCGCGCCCGATGCGCTGACCGCCTATGCCGCGATCAAGGACGGTACCGTCCGCGAGATCCGGATCACGCACAAGGACGGCAAGGTCGAACACACACCCGGCGCGAGCTGGAAGCTCAGGACGCA
>CAXRCQ010000195.1:0-17648 GCA_964228845.1 Blastomonas sp. | reverse complement strand
GACACACTGGGCCTGCCGGGGGGTCGCGCCAAAGGCAGGAGGGCATTTCCATGTCCCGCGCTCAGCGCTTTCTGGAGCGGTTTCGATCGTCGGCCGACGAGCTCAATCCGCTCGACATGCTGCACGAGGATAGCGAGGGGTTCGGCGCGGTGCTGGCCGAAGCGCCCGAGGCGCTGGCCGAAGCGCTGATGCAGGACGCGGGCCGTGCCCCTGCAGGACCCGCGTTCGTCAACCCGCGCGCCTATGCCTCCGCCGCGTGCGACGCCGACGGCACGATCGTCATCGCCGATCCTGCCTTTGCCGCCTGGGCGGCGCCGCTCAATCGGGGTCGGGCGGAACTCGGTGCGCTCAGGGCGGGGCGGGCGAGCGTCTCGTATCTTCTGGAAGACAAGGGCAAGTTCATCGCAGTCGCCGCCGCCCCGCTTGCCGCCGCGCGCCACTGGCCGCTGGCGGCGGAGGTGCGCCGGGCGCTTGAGCGCGGCGAGGCCCGCTATGCGCTGGTCGCGCATCTCCCGCCGACGCTGCAACCGCGCGGGCTGGCGACGGCGGCACGGCTGTTCGGCTTCACCGCGCGCGAGGTGAGCATGGCCGAGGCGCTGGTGCGCGGCGGTGATGTCCGCGAGGCGGCGCGGCTGGAGGGAATCGCCTATGAAACCGGGCGCGATGCGATCAAGTCGGCGATGGCCAAGGCGGGCTGCCACCGCCAAGGCGAATTCGTCGCCCTGTGCCTGCAGATCGAGAGCGGCGAACAGCCCGGCGATCTAGCGATCGAGCCGGTGCTGCGCGATATCTTCGGGCTTTCCGAACGCCAGGCGCGGATCGCCGATACCATCGCGCGCGGGCTGACGCGCGAGGAATGCGCGCAGCGGCTGGGGCTGTCGGTCAACATCGTCAAGACCGAGCTCAAGGCCATCTTCGCGCAATGCGAACTCCAATCGGTGGTGCAGCTGACCACTCTGGTCGGGCATATCCAGGCGGTGGCGGCGCTCGCGGAGGCGACCGATATCGACCTGTCGGTGGCGACGCGCGGAGCAGAACCGCTGCGGCTGCTGCCCCGGCGCGACCGGCCGGGGCGCATCGCCTTTGCCGATCATGGCCCCCGCGACGGGATTCCGCTCATCTGCCTGCACACCGCAACCACCGGGCGGCATCTGCCGGCAAGCGCGATCGCCGCGCTGCAGCAAGGCGGCATCCGCCCGATCACGCTCGACCGGCCCGGCTTCGGCCTGAGCTCGATGGTCGAGGGCGATTATCTCCAGCACAACATCCGCGACATCCTGGAAATCCTGGACGCACTGGGCATCGCGCGGGCCAGCATCCTCGCGCGTGGCGGCACGATGGTGCTGGCGCATTGCGCCGTACAGCATCCCGATCGGTTCGACCGCGCAGTCGTGCTCAACCCCGAACCGCCGCCGGTCAGCGACGGGCGGCTCACCGGGCTGCACGGCCATGTCAAGCGGCTGGTCTATTCGCGTCCCGGCCTGATCGCGCCGCTGGCGACGCATCTGTCGCGCCGCGCCTCGGCGCGCACCGTCGAGCGGCTGGTGCTGCAGGTGGTCGGCGGATCGGCAGCGGATCGCGCGACTTTGGCCGACCCCGAAATCCTTGCCGCCTATGTCCGCTCGACCCAGCAGAGCGCGATGCAGGGCGGCGCGGGCTTTCTCGCCATCGCGCGCTGCGAACCGCATGACACGGTGCGCCCGCTCGCCGATGGCAGCCGCATCACGATCCTGTGCGGGGCCGAGGACACGATGTACGCCGCATCCGATTCCCTGCCTTACTGGCAGGGGCTATGGTCCGGATCGCGCGCGCATATCGTCCCCGGCGCGGGGCGCATGCTGCTGTTCCAGCGGCCCGACCTGGTGGCCGCCGCGCTGCGCGGGGAACAAGCCCCCTGACGGTCCATGCTGCGCAACATTTCGTAGCGTCAAGGCTTGCCCAATCGCGCCGGTCACGGCTATGCAAGAGCCAGCGGGGCGTCATCAAACCAGCAGGCCGGGGCAAGCGGCAAAGCACATTCCAATCAACCAGCGGACGCAGTGAATGCGTTCGCCAGACAAGGGCCTGTCGATGAGCGATAAGAGCAACGTCCAGTTCACCGAGCGCGAGGCGCTGCATTTCCATTCCACCGGACGTCCGGGCAAGATCGAGATCATCGCCTCCAAGCCGATGGCGACCCAGCGCGACCTCAGCCTCGCCTATTCGCCGGGCGTCGCAGTGCCGGTGCGCGCCATCGCCGAAGACCCCGCGACCGCCTATGACTATACCGCCAAGGGCAATCTGGTCGCGGTGATCTCGAACGGCACCGCGATCCTGGGCCTTGGCAATCTGGGGGCGCTCGCCTCCAAGCCGGTGATGGAAGGCAAGGCGGTGCTGTTCAAGCGCTTCGCCGATGTCGATTCGATCGATATCGAGGTGAACACCGAGGATGTCGACCGCTTCATCGAATGCGTCGAGCTGCTCGAGCCGAGCTTTGGCGGGATCAACCTCGAGGATATCGGCGCGCCCGCCTGTTTCATCATCGAACAGGCGCTGAAGGAGCGGATGAACATTCCGGTCATGCACGATGACCAGCATGGCACCGCGATCATTTCCGCCGCCGGGCTGCTCAACGCCTGCTACCTGACCGGCCGCGACCTCAAAGACGTCAAGATGGTCGTCAACGGCGCGGGCGCTGCGGCGATTGCGTGCACCGAACTGATCAAGGCGATGGGCGTGCCGCACGACAATGTGCTCATGTGCGACCGTTCGGGCGTGATCTATCAGGGCCGCGAGGATCTGGACCAGTGGAAGTCGGCGCATGCCGCCAAGACCGACAGGCGCACGCTGGAAGAGGCGCTCGACGGTGCTGACATCTTCCTCGGCCTGTCGGCTGCAGGCGCGCTCAAGCCCGAAATGGTGATGAAGATGGCACCGCAGCCGATCATCTTCGCCATGGCCAATCCCGATCCCGAGATCACCCCACCCGCCGCCAAGGCGGCGCGGCCCGATGCGATCATCGCGACCGGCCGGTCGGATTATCCGAACCAGGTCAACAATGTGCTCGGCTTCCCGTTCATCTTCCGGGGCGCGCTCGACGTGCGCGCGACCGCGATCAACGAAGAGATGAAGATCGCGGCGGCCAAGGCGATTGCCGAACTGGCGCGCGAGCAGGTGCCCGAGGAAGTGGCGGCGGCCTATGGCGGCGCGACGCAGAAATTCGGCGTCGATTACATCATTCCCGCGCCGTTCGATCCGCGGCTGATGGAGGTCGTATCGGGCGCGGTGGCGCAGGCGGCGATGGACACCGGCGTCGCGCAGAAGCCGATCGAGGACATGGCGGCCTATCGCCACTCGCTCAAGTCCAGGCTCAACCCCACTACCGCCGTGCTGACCCAGGTGTACAGCGATGCGCGCGCCAACCCCAAGCGCGTCGTCTTTGCCGAGGCCGAGGAAGAGGTGGTGCTGCGCGCGGCGATCCAGTTCCGCGATGGCGGCTATGGCACGCCCGTGCTGGTCGGGCGCGAACAGCGCGTGCGCGACAAGCTCAAGGAGCTGGCGGTCGACGATCCCATGGCGTTCGAGGTGCACAACAGCGCCAACTCGCCGCTGGTCCCGCGCATGGTCGAGGTGCTGTACGAGCGGCTGCAGCGCCGCGGTTACCTCAAGCGCGACGTCAAGCGCATGGTGAACCAGGACCGCAACATCTTCGGCTCGGCGCTTCTGCATCTGGGCGAGGCCGATGCGATGCTGACCGGCATCACGCGCACCTTCGGCCAGTCGATGCGCGAGATCCGTCGCGTGCTCGATCCCAAGCCCGGCGAGACGCCCTTCGGCATCCATGTGATGGTCGGCAAGAGCCATACCGTGTTCCTCGCCGATACCACGGTCAACGAACGGCCGAGCGCCGAGGAGCTGGCGTGCATTGCCGAGAATACCGCGCATGTCGCCAAGCGGCTCGGCCATGACCCGCGCGTCGCGTTCCTGTCCTATTCGAACTTCGGCAACCCGCCGGGGCGCTGGCTGGAAAATATCCGCGATGCCGTTGCCATCCTCGACCAGAAGGGCGTCAGCTTCGAATATGAGGGCGAAATGTCGCCCGATGTCGCGCTGAACCCCAGGCTGATGGCCAATTATCCGTTCTGCCGACTGTCGGCCCCGGCCAATGTGCTGATCATGCCGGGCCTGCAATCGGCGAACCTCTCGGCCAAGCTGCTGCGCGAGCTCGGCGGCGATGCGATGATCGGCCCGATGCTGATCGGCATGGAAAAGCCGGTGCAGATTGCGTCGATGTCCTCGACCGCGGGCGACCTGCTCACGCTGGCGCTGCTCGCGTCGGCGGGCGTGGTCGGCTGATCCCGATCAGGCTTGGGGTGCGGCGGCAAGCGTCCGTCGCACCAGAGCCACCAGATCGTCGGGCGCGAACGGCTTGGTGATCAGCAGATTGTGCGGGCAGCTGTCGATCGCGCCGCCGGCATAGCCCGTCATCAGCACGATCGGGATTTCGGGCCATGACCGGTGCACCTCGGCGGCGAGCGCCTTGCCGTCGAGCCGGGGCATGGTGATGTCGCTGAGCAGCAGATCGGGCCGTTCGTCGGCTGCGCGCATCATGTCGAGCGCGGCCTGGCCATCCTCGGCCTCAATCACATGGAAGCCCGCTTCCTGCAGCACATCGCTGACATGCGCGCGCAGCGCGGCATTGTCCTCGGCCAGCATGATCGTGCAGTCGGGGCGGCATAGCGGCTCGCCCTCGCCCGCTGCGCCTCTGCCCGGCTGATCGTCGAACGCATCGGCGGTGACGGGCAGCCACAGGCTCAGCGTCGTTCCCTCGCCCGGCGCGGTCTGCAGCGTGACGAAGCCGCCCGATTGCGCGACGAATCCCTGGACCTGGCTGAGGCCGAGCCCGGTGCCCTTGCCGATTTCCTTGGTGGTGAAGAACGGCTCGAAAATGTGCGCGGCAATATCCGGAGGAATGCCCGCGCCGGTATCGTTGACGCAGAAGCGGACATAGCGGCCCGGCGGCGCGTCGTGCCCGTCGGCCATGTCCTCTTCGGTGCGCAGCGCGTTTGCGGCGTGGATGGTGATCGTGCCCGGCTGCTCCATCGCATCGCGAGCATTGACCACCAGGTTGAGCAGGGCGTTCTCGAGCTGGCTGGCATCGACGGTGATCGGCCACAGGCTGTCGGGGCATTCGACCGCGAGATCGTGGCGATCGTCGAGCGCCTGGGCTGCGAGCGGTTCGAGATCGCGGATCAGTTCGGTGGGCTTGATCAGCGTCGGGGTCAGCGACTGGCGGCGGGCATAGGCGAGCAACCGCTGGGTCAGATTGGCCGCGCGGCTGGCCCCGTCGCGCGCGTTCGCTATCGCCGCCTCCGCACGGTCGACCTGGCCATTCGCGATCCGCTTTTGCGCGATATCGAGATTGCCCGAAATGATCGTCAGCAGATTGTTGAAATCGTGCGCGATGCCGCCGGTCAGCTGACCGATCGATTCCATCCGCTGCACCTGTGCCAGCTGCGCCTCGGCGGCCCGCGCCCGGGTAATATCGCGCGCAATGCCGAACACCAGTTCACCCTCGCGCGCCAGGCTCCAGCTCGCGAATATCTGCTGGCCATCGCGCCCGCGCATCTCGCGTTCGAACTGCACGTCGCTCTGCCCGCTGGCAAGCTGGACGACTTCGGCTTCATCGGGACGGGCGAAATAGTCGCGGACGTGCCCCCTGCCGTCGGTCGGCACGGGGCCGAACGCCTTTTCCCAGGCGGGGTTCCCGGCCACCATGATCCCGTCGGTGGTGGTGATCAGCATCATGTCGAGCGACGAATCCCACAGCCGGTCGCGCTGGTCGGCGGCCAGATCGGCGGCGAGCTGCTGATGGATCAGCTGCTTGCGCAGTTCGAGCAGGGCCGCAACCTGGCGGGCGAGCGCTGCGAGATGATCGGCACCGTCGAACGCCTCGCGCGGGCGGCTGTCCGAAAGACAGATGGTGCCCAGCGCAAAGCCATCGGCATTGATGATCGGCGCTCCGGCATAGAAGCGGATATGTGGCGGACCGGTGACCAGCGGATTTTCGGCAAAGCGCGGGTCAGTGCTGGCATCGAGCACCACCATGACCGCGTCCGACCGGATGGCATGGTCGCAAAAGGCAATCGAGCGCGGGGTCTCGGCCAGGTCGAGGCCCTCTGCAGCCTTGAACCACTGGCGCTGCTCCTCGACGATCGAGATGAAGGCAGCCTCGCATCCCCCCAGCGCCCGCGCGACCATTACCAGACCGGCATAGAGCCCATTGTCGCTGTCTTCGGGGGAGAGCTGATAGGCACGCAGCGCGTTCAGCCGCGCGGCATCATCGTCGTTCCTGAAATTGGCATGGCTGAGGTTGAGCAGCATCGACCCGTCCGCTTGTCTGGCGGCACGCGCCAAGCTTTTGCGACAATATAGGCTGCTGATCGCGCAGCGCCAGCACCACGGGCGCATTTGTTGCCCATGGGTGGAAAAGGACAATGCAATCCCCTAAATGCGAGGGCAAATCTATGGGACGCAACATGAATCTTCCGATCGATCGCCGCTCGCTGCTGCGCACCGCCGGACTGGGGGGGGCGGGCATGGCCTTTGCATCGGCGTTGCCCGGCTGGGCGCAATCGGGCACGCGCGGGCTCGCAACGCCGCTGCCGACCGTTTCGGGCGAGGATATCCGCCTCAGAATCGCGCATCAGATGATTCGCATCCATGGCCGCAATCACCATGCCATCGGCATCAATGGCACCGTGCCGGGCCCGCTGATCCGGCTGAAAGAGGGCCAGAATGTCCGGCTGCATGTCGAGAATGCGCTCGACGAGGACAGCTCGATCCACTGGCACGGGCTGATCCTGCCTTTCCACATGGATGGCGTGCCCGGAATCAGCTTTCCCGGCATCCGTCCGCGCAGCAGCTTCACCTATGAATTCCCGATCCGTCAGGCGGGTACCTACTGGTATCACAGCCATTCGGGGCTGCAGGAACAGATGGGCCATTATGGGCCGATCGTGATCGATCCCGCGGGCGAGGACCCGGTGCAGGCAGACCGCGAGCATGTCATCGTGCTGTCCGATTACAGCCCGCTCCACCCGCATGCGATATTCAAGAAGCTCAAGCAGATGGGGGGCTATTTCAACTTCCAGAAGCAGACGCTTGCCGATCAGCTGCGCGGGGAAAACCAGAGCGGCAGCCAGCGCGCCGAATGGGGCGCGATGCGAATGGACCCCACCGACATCGCGGATGTCACGGGCTCGACCTATACGTACCTCGTCAACGGCCATGGCCCCGACGACAACTGGACCGCGCTGTTTGTGCCGGGCGACCGGGTGCGGTTGCGCATCATCAACGCCTCGGCGATGACCAGCTTCAACCTGCGAATCCCGGGCCTGGCGATGACCGTGGTCCAGGCCGACGGGTTGCCGGTGCGCCCGGTCGAGATCGACGAGATGCAGATCGCGGTCGCGGAAACCTATGAGGTCATCGTCTCGCCGCAAGAGTCGCGCGCCTATGCGCTGGTCGCCGAGAGCATCGACCGGTCGGGCATGGCTCTGGCGACGCTCGCCCCTGCGATCGGCATGGTCGCCGAACGCCCCGCGCTGCGCAAGCGCCCGCTCGCCGACATGAAGGACATGGGGATGGGCGACATGGGCGGCGACATGGCCGGGATGGACCATGAAGCGCCGGATCCCGTCTGCACCCCCGAACATGCCGCAATGGGCCATTGTTCGCCCGAACCGGCGGCGGACCATGCAGGCATGGACCATGGCGCGATGAACCATGGCGGTGGCGGCATGGACCACAGCATGCGCGACTTTTCGGTCGTGCCCGCCAGCGTGAAGAAGACGCCGACGGTGCAGACCATCTCGCCCATGCCGGTCGATCGCACCGGCGAGCCGGGCCAGGGGCTGCACGATGTCGGTCACCGCGTGCTCACCTATCGCGATCTGGTCGCGCTCGAGCGCAATCCCGATGTCCGCGCGCCCGAACGGACGCTGGAACTGCACCTGACCGGCAACATGGAACGCTATATGTGGGCGTTCGATGGCGAGAAATTCTCCGAGGTGAAGGACCCGATCGCGTTTACCGAGGGCGAGCGGGTGCGGGTCAAGCTGGTCAACGATACGATGATGGGCCATCCCATCCATCTGCACGGCCATTTCTTCGAACTGGTCACCGGCCATGGCGACCATGCGCCGCGCAAGCACACCGTCAATGTCCAGCCCGGCGGCACCGCGACCTTCGATTTCACCGCCGATGCCGTGGGCGACTGGGCCTTTCACTGCCATATGCTCTATCACATGCATGCCGGGATGATGCAGACGGTGACGGTGCGCCCGCGCGGGGACCAGGCGTGATCCGGCTGTTCGGCGCGGCGATGCTGCTGGTGGCGGGTGCCTCGCCGGCGCTGGCGCAGCACGCGCATCATGACGCGCCCGCAGACATGCCAGCCGCCGAACCCGGCATGGCCTGCACCGCCGAGCATGCCGCAATGGGGCATTGCGAAAGCCCTGCGCCTGCCGCGCCCGCCCCTGCTACGCCGTCCTGCCCGCCCGAACATGCCGCAATGGGCCATTGCACGCCATCGACCCCGACGCCCGCCGATCCGCAGGCGAGCGGCACCGATCTTCCTGCGGGCAATGCCCCGCCCCCGCCCGCGCCGCGTGCGACCTATGCCGACCGCATCTGGGGCGCGGAAGCCATGGCCCCGGTTCGCGAAGCGCTGCGCAGGGAGCATGGCGGGGCGAGCTTCAGCCAGATAATGGTCGATATTGCCGAGCTGCAGGTGCGCCAGGGGCACGAAGGCTATCGCTGGGAAGGCGAGGGGTGGTTCGGCGGCGACATCAACCGGCTGGTGATCAAGACCGAGGGCGAGGGCGCATTCGGTGGCGGGGTGGACGATGCCGAGGTGCAGGCGCTCTACAGCCGCGCGGTCGGTCCCTATTTCAACCTTCAGGCGGGGCTGAGGCAGGATATCGAACCGGCGAGCCGCACCTATGCGGCTTTCGGGGTCGAAGGGCTTGCGCCTTACTGGTTCGAGCTGGAAGCGCATGGGTTCGTGTCCGACAAGGGCGATCTGCTCGCGCGCATCGCCGCAAGCTACGACCAGCGCATCACCCAGCGACTGATCCTGCAACCGCGCGCCGAGCTCAATTTCGCGGCGCAGGACGTCCGCGCCAGCGGCATCGGATCGGGGCTCAGCGATGCCGAATTCGATCTTCGCCTGCGCTACGAGATCGTCCGCGAATTCGCGCCCTATATCGGGGTGTCGTACAGCGCCAGGCTCGGCGACAGTGCCGATTTCGCGCGCGCGGGTGGGGAGGACCCGACCAGCTTCAGCCTCGTCCTGGGCGTGCGCACCTGGTTCTGATCCGAACTGGGCTTAACGGCGGCTTTGCGGGGTGCTAGAGGCGCAGCGAACCCCATCAACAGAAAGTCTGCGACCCATGAAGACCCGTGCCGCCGTTGCCTTTGAAGCCAAGAAGCCGCTGGAGATCGTCGAACTCGACCTGGAAGGTCCCAAGGCGGGAGAGGTGCTGGTCGAGATCATGGCGACGGGAATCTGCCATACCGATGCCTATACGCTCGACGGGTTCGACAGCGAGGGCATTTTCCCCAGCGTGCTCGGCCATGAGGGCGCAGGGATCGTGCGCGAGGTCGGCGCGGGCGTGACATCGGTGAAACCGGGCGACCATGTCATCCCGCTCTACACCCCCGAATGCCGCCAGTGCAAAAGCTGCCTTTCGGGCAAGACCAACCTGTGCACTGCGATCCGCGCGACGCAAGGGAAAGGGCTGATGCCCGACGGCACGACGCGGTTCAGCTACAAGGGCACGCCGGTTTTCCATTATATGGGCTGCTCGACCTTCTCGAACTTCACCGTGCTGCCCGAGATTGCCGTCGCGAAAATCCGCGAGGACGCGCCGTTCCAGACCAGCTGCTATATCGGCTGCGGCGTCACCACCGGCGTCGGCGCGGTGATCAACACCGCCAAGGTGCAGGTCGGCGACAATGTCGGGGTGTTCGGCCTGGGCGGCATCGGCCTCTACGTCATCCAGGGCGCGCGGCTGGCGGGCGCGGACCGGATCATCGGCGTCGACATCAACCCCGATCGCGAGGAATGGGGTCGCAAGTTCGGCATGACCGCGTTCCTGAACTCCAAGGGCATGAGCCGCGAGGATGTCGTCGCGAAAATCGTCGAGATGACCGACGGCGGCGCGGATTACACCTTCGATGCGACCGGCAACACAGACGTCATGCGCACCGCGCTCGAGGCCTGCCATCGCGGCTGGGGCACCTCGATCATCATCGGCGTGGCCGAAGCGGGCAAGGAGATCGCGACGCGTCCGTTCCAGCTGGTCACCGGGCGCAACTGGCGCGGCACCGCGTTCGGCGGGGCGAAGGGCCGCACCGATGTCCCCAAGATCGTCGATATGTACATGGCTGGCAAGATCGAGATTGACCCGATGATCACGCATGTCATGGGGCTCGAAGAGATCAACACCGCGTTCGACCTGATGCACGCGGGCAAGTCGATCCGCTCGGTGGTGGTGTTCTGATGCCGGTCGCGGTCGCAACGCTCTAGTCGGCGAAGAGCGTCGGCGGCGAGCAGGCGGTGCTGCGCCATGCCTCCGAGGTGACCGGCACCGACATGACCTTTTCGGTCTTCGTGCCCGATCATGAAGAGGGGGCGAAGCTGCCGGTGGTCTGGTATCTTTCGGGCCTGACCTGCACGCATGCCAATGTCACCGAAAAGGGCGATTTCCGCCGCGCGTGTGCCGAGCTCGGCCTGATCTTCGTCGCGCCCGATACCAGCCCGCGCGGCGAAGGCGTCGCCGATGACCCGGACGGCGCGTACGACTTCGGACTCGGCGCGGGCTTTTCTGTCGATGCGACCGAGCAGCCGTTCGCGCAGCATTATCGCATGTGGAGCTATATCACCGAGGAGCTGCCCGAGATCATTAGTGACTGCTTCCCGGCGGATCTGGCGCGCCAGTCGATCATGGGTCACAGCATGGGCGGCCATGGCGCGCTGACCATCGGGCTAACCCATGCCGAGCGGTTTCGCGCGGTCTCGGCCTTTGCGCCGATCGTCGCACCCTCGCAGGTGCCCTGGGGCGTCAAGGCGCTGACCGGCTATCTCGGCGAGGACAAGGCCGCCTGGCGCAAGCACGATGCGGTCGCGCTGATCGAGGATGGCGCGCGCGTGCCTGCGCTGCTCGTCGACCAGGGCGAGGCCGACAGCTTTCTTGCCGAACAGCTGAGGCCCGAATTGCTGGCTGAGGCTTGCGACAAGGCAGGTATCGACCTGACGCTGCGCCTGCAGCCAGGCTATGACCACAGCTATTATTTCATCTCCACTTTCATGGAGGATCATCTGCGCTGGCACGCCGCGCGGTTGAAGGGTTGAGCGAAGCGCCGGTCGGGGCTGGGGTCGGTCAGGGCTGAATGGTCACGCTGGCCGTCCCGCTCGCCCAGACCGGCAGGTAGAGCCCGGCCCCTGCGGCCTGGAGCTGGCCGGTCTTCGCGCGCTTGAGATCGGCATGGATGATCAGATCGCCGGTGCGCTTGGTCTCGATCACCGCATCGATCTTGCCGAGCAGTTCGGCATAGTCGCGCTCGAAATTCTGGGCGAGCATCTCCGCCACCATCGGCGCGACGCCCGGCGCGTTGATCATCTCGAGGATAAGATCGCCGCCGGTCATGTCGGTGGTGCCGGTGACCTCGAAATCCTCGAAGCCGACGCGGCGCGAATCCTCGGCATTGACCGGCTTACCCGTCATCCAGACGGTGCCCGTCGTGGGCGTCCTGCTGCCGCGTTCATGCGCGCTGAAGGTCAGGCCGACGGCAATCCTGCCACCTTTGGTGCCGTAGATCGTCGCCGCCTTGAAGGTCGCATCGACCGGGTTCAGCCCGGGCACATCGAACGGGCGGCGCGAGCGCTTCTGCAACGCTTCGAGCAGCACCGGCTGCAACTCGCGATAATCGCCGAATACCGGCAGGAAGAAGGCGAGCTCGCCGGTTTCGGCCTCGAGCTTCTGCATCGGCGGCAGCGCGATCGGCTTGCGCGGACGCGGCTTCTTGCCGACATAGGTTTCAGTGAGCGCGCGCATGCCGAGCCTCAGCCGCAGACGTCCCTGGACGATCTCGTACCCGCCATATTGCAGCTGCCGCGGCGTGATGCGCATCCACACTTCGGGATTGCGCTCGTTGAGCACCACCGAAGTGAAAGCCGAGGCCCAGGCCTTCTCGATCTGGCGGCGCAGTTCGAGCTTGCCGAGTTCGCCGGGTAGCTCGCGTTCGAGCCTCGCGACGACCGGTGCCAGCTCGCGCTCGGCTTCCTGGGTGAAGCGGATCTTCTGGCCGAGAAACTCGATATGCGGCTCGGTGGTCCATGAATAGCTGAGGTCGAGCGTGCCGCGCGGAGTCCAGTCGCGGGCAATGGTCATGCGGACATCGGCATGCACCATCGCGCGCGCGGTCGCGGTCTCGCGCTTGAGCACACCGGCGATATCCTCGGCGCGGACCACGGCGGTGATCGGGATCGACAGCCGGATGCGCTGGCCCGACCCCGCGACGGAGATTGCTCCCCGCGTGACTTCCCCGACGATGCGGCACTTGATCTTGGGTGTCTTGACCTTGGCGATCCCCAGATCGACCTTCTCGCTGGCGATGCAGACCTGGTCCTTCTGGTCGATGCTCCACAGCCGGCGCGGCACCTGGCGCTCCATCGCGCGCGCAAGATTGCCGAGATCGGCCTCGACCGGGACCGACACGAACGAGGCCTGGGGCTCTATCCTGATCGCGTCATCGGTGCGCGGCGGGCGACCCTCGTCGCGCCAGCCGCCGCAACCGGTCAGGGCAAGCAGCGCCAGCCCGGCCGCGAGGATGCGCAGCCGCATCAGCTGCTCGCCACGACCATGCCGTCGATACGCAATGTGGGCACGTTGACGCCATAGCGGAATTCGAGGTCGTCGGCCGGAATGAGCGCGGCGAACATGTTCTTGAGATTGCCCGCAATCGTGATCTCGCTGATCGGCTCGGCAAGCACGCCGTCGCGGATGATGAATCCGCTCGCACCCCGGCTGTAATCGCCGGTGACGCCGTTGACCCCCATGCCGATCAGCTGGGTGACGTAAAGCCCCAGCTTGATGTCCGCCATCAGCGCCTCGGGACTGACGCTTCCTGCTTCCATGTGCACGTTGCTCGATCCGGTCGAGGGCGCGCCGCTGACCCCGCGCGCGGCATGGCCGGTGGGCGCTTCGCCGAGCTGGCGGGCGGACGCGCTGTCCATCATCCAGCCGGACAGAACGCCCTGGTCGACGATCCGCCAGCGCGCGGTGGGCAGGCCCTCGCCGTCAAAGGCGCGCGAGCGCTGGCCGCGGGGACGGTGCGGATCGTCGATGATCGAGACGCTCGAATCGAACACCGGCTGGCCGCGCCTGTCGAGCAGGAAACTGGTCTTGCGCGCGATGGCGCTGCCCGCGATCGCGCCGAGCAGCGGCCCGAGCAGCGATCCGCCGGCGCGGCGATCGTAGATCACCGGCATGGCTCCGCTCTCGATCTTCCCCGTGCCCAGCCGTTCGACCGCGCGTTCGCCGGCGCGACGACCGATCGTTTCGGGCGATTCGAGATCGGCCAGGAAGCGCGTGCTGTGCGAAGCGGAGTCGCGCTCCATCTGCCCGTCGCGCGCGGCGAGCACACTCGCGCCGATGCCATAGCGGCTGCCGCCATAGCTGCCGCAGAAACCGTGGCTGGTGGCGAGCGCCATCACCGACCGCACCGCACTGGCAGAGCCGCCCTCGCTGTTGGTGACGCCGGGGACTGCGCGCGCGGCATCCTCGCAGGCGAGCGCGAGCTCGCGCAAATGCGCCGGGTCGGGATCGCCGCCATCGTCGAGTTCGAGATCGGGCAGGGGTGCGCGCATCAGCCGCTCTTCGGGGGCAAGACCGGCATAGGCATCTTCGGGGGCCAGCCGCGCCATCGCGACCGCGCGCTCGGCCAGGGTCGCGAGCCCCTGGGGGCTCACATCCGCGCCCGAGACGCTTGCCGACTGTTTCCCGTGAAACACGCGCAGACCGATGGCGGCGCTTTCCGACCGCTGGACGTCCTCGAGCGTGCCGAGCCGCATCTGCACATCGGTGGAAGCATCGCAGGCGAACACCGCATCGGCGGCGGTCGCGCCAGCGGCCATGGCGCGGGCGACAAGGTCTTGCGCCAGGTCTCTGGCTTGATCGGGGGTCTGCATCAACGCGATGTAGGTCGCCGGCAGCCGATGGTCAATCGAACCGGCGGGTTCAGATCAGCGCCTGGACACCCTTGACGAGCGCGACAAAACCGAAGGGAAAGCCGATCGCGAACAGCCAGATGCCCAGACGATCGCCACGATAGGCGCGGCCAAGCTCGGCTTCGGAAGCACCGCTGCGCGTCAGACCCTGCCAGCGCGTCTCGACCCGGCGGCAGAGCGGAATGACGATCCCGACCAGCGCGACCAGCCCCAGATAGGGCAGGATGGATGCGCCCTCGCCCCGGATCGCCTGCATCACCACGAAAATCTGCAGGCCGGTATACATCAGCAGCGCATAGGCGACATGGTTGCTGATCCGCTTTTCCCAGATGGTCTCGGACGCGACCGGCTTGACGATATTGGCGTTGTAGCGAGCGGCCTCGAACCGCTTCTCGAGTGCATTGGGCATATGCGTTCCCCTGCCTTGCCATGCAGGCCCACCCCCTGCATTCAAGGGGAGTGTGTCATCGATGTGACAGCTTGGCAAGGGGCGTTAACCCCGCGTCTCAGCCCGTAATTCCCTCGGCCTTGCGCAACTCCTTGCGGTCGAGCTTGCCGATCAGCGTCTTGGGCAGCGACTCGCGGATATCGACCGCGATCACCCGCTCGTGCTTGCCGAGCTGCGGGTTGAGCCAGGCCATGAGGGCCGGGCCATCGATCTCCGCCTCTTCCTGCAGCGCCACGAACGCCTTGGGGCTCTCGCCGCGATAGGGATCGGGCACGCCGATCACCAGCGCCTCCTTCACCGCGGGGTGGCGGTAGAGGATTTCCTCGATCTGGCTAGGGAAGACCTTGAAGCCTCCGACGGCAATCATGTCCTTGATGCGGTCGACGATGCGGATATAGCCGTCCTCGTCGATCTGCCCGACATCGCCGGTGCGCAGGAACGGCCCGATGAACACCTCGGCATCGGCATCGGGCCGGTTCCAATAGCCGCGCATCACCTGGGGGCCTGCAAAGATGATCTCCCCCGGTTCGCCCGGAGCCACATCCTTGCTCGGGTCTTCCTTGTCGACCAGCCGCACCAGCGTTCCGGGCAGCGGCTGGCCGATGGTGCCGGGCTTGTTCAGCGCCTCATAGGGATTGGTCGAGACGACACCGCTGCTTTCGGTCAGGCCATAGCCTTCGACGACGTTCGCGCCCGTCGCCTCTTCGAACCGCGCCTTGACCTCGGCCGCGAGCGGTGCGCCGCCCGAGATGCAGGCGCGCAGGGAAGCGAAATCGGTGTTGGCGATCTCCGCATTGTCGAGCAGCGCCTGGTACATGGTCGGCACGCCGGGCAGCGCGGTGACCCTGGTCCGGGTGATCGCCTTCAAGGCGGCGGCCGCCTCGAAGCGCGGCAGCATGACGATCTCGCCGCCATTGAGCACAGTGCGGTTGAGCACGCAGGTATTGGCGAAGACATGGAAGAAGGGCAGCACGCCGAGGATGCGGTCATGCTCGCTGTCGTTGCGCGGATCGATCGCGTTGACCTGGCGCGCATTGGCCGAGAGATTCTGGTGGCTCAGCATCGCGCCCTTGGGCGTGCCGGTGGTGCCGCCGGTATATTGGAACAGCGCGATGTCACGCTCCGCATCGATCGGCACCGGGGTGTACTGGCCGTCATTGGCGATCAGCTGCGAAAAGCGGGTGATGCGCGGATCGTTTGGGATCGCGGCGGTCTCCTGGCGCTTGAACAGCCGGAACAGCAGCGACTTGAGCGGAGCAAGGCCGCCCGCGACCGAACCCACGATCAGCCCCTCGAGCCGCGACCTGTCGAGCACCTTGAGCGCGGTGGGCAGCAGCGCGGTCGCGGACAGCGTGAACAGCACCGTCGTGCCGCTGTCCTCGACCTGATGCGCCAGCTCGTCGACGGTATAGAGCGGCGAGAAATTGACCACGGTCGCCCCCGCCGCCATCGCGCCATAATAGGCGGCGACATAATGCGGGACGTTGGGCAGGAACAGCCCGACCCGGTCGCCCTTGCCGATGCCGCGCTGCTGCAATCCCTTCGCCACTTTCGCGACGCCCTGCGCGACCTGATCGTAGCTGTACTTGCGCTCCATGAAATCGAGCAACGGTGCGCCTCGCTTGCGCGCCACAGAATCGAAGAACATTTGCGGGAGCGAAAGCGGCGGGAAGACCGCATCCCAGGCGCAGGGATGGTTGTAATGCGTCTTCCAGATGGGCTCTGCGCCACCATCAGGGGCGCCAGCAGCGGAAAAGGCGGGCGAAGCGGAGGCGGGAGCGTCTGTCATTGACATTACTGTAAATAAGCCATGCGGCCTGCACAAGCCGCTTGCCATTCAACCCGTCGATCCGGCGTGATTGACGGAATCTATCGCAGGGCCCCGACGACACCCGCTCTGACGCTGATGCCAGATGGTCAATTCTCCCAAACATTTTATCAAGTCTCCTTGACAAGCCTGCGATGAAATGACAAACACCCTTTACATCGAATCAAGGGAGCTTGACCATGAATGCCTATATTCTCGCATTGTGCTGGGCGCTGCCGATGCTCGGCCTGGCCATCCTGAACATTTTCGGCTTCGTCTCGGACGACATGATGAAGCTGATGCTCGCAATGATGCCGGCGCTGGCGGTCGTCTCGATCAACCGCACCCGCCGCTGCGCGCTGCGCAAGGCTGTCGACTGATGCGCGCCAAGGACCATCCGGCGATGCGGCGCTACGTGCGTCGGTTCGTGCCGATCACAGTCGGCTATATGGCGAGCATCGCGCTGGCGACCTTCATCATCGCCGACAATGCCCCCGCCAATGCGCTCACCATCGGCCTGGCGCTGCTGCCCGGGCTCGCGGTGCTCGGCTGGCTCTGGGCGATGGCGCGGCTGCTGGTCGAACTCGACGACGAATATCTGCGGATGCTGGAGGTGCGCAAGATGCTGGTTGCCACCGGCCTGACGCTCGCGATCACCAGCGTCTGGGGGCTGCTCGAACTCTACTCGCCCGAAGTCCCGGCCATGCCGGTGTTCTTCGTCTTCCCGATGTGGTGCGTCGGCTTGGCCGTCGGTCAGCTGGTCAATCGTTTCGGTTTCGGCGATCCGGGGGACTGCGGATGAAGAACCGGCTCAAGGTGCTGCGCGCCGAGCGCGACTGGACGCAGGGCGATCTCGCCGATGCGCTGGGCATCTCGCGCCAGAGCATCAACGCGATCGAGACCGGCAAGTACGATCCCTCGCTCCCGCTCGCCTTCCGCATCGCCGATCTGTTCGCGTTGCCGATCGAGGCGATCTTCATGAGGGATTGATCGAGAAGCCCTCCCCCTTGATGGGGGAGGGTTGGGTGGGGGTGATCGCGCCGGATAGGACCCCCATCTCGATGTCGTGCCCAGCCGAACGATCACCCTCTCCGCTGCGACTAGGCGCGTTCGTCGCC
>CAXRCQ010000194.1:0-2295 GCA_964228845.1 Blastomonas sp. | reverse complement strand
TTCGCCGTCCATCAGCAGGTCGTGCTTCTTGAGCTCTTCCATGAAGAACGCGGTGCCCTGGACCGCGCGCTCGAAATCCTCGCAGAACTGCAGGATGTTCTTGGTGGTCTGGCTGGGCTGATCGCCATCGAACAGCGCTTCGCCTTCGTCGAACTCGCCCAGCGCTTCGCAGGTCGGATCGAAGCAGAGCGACAGCTCCTGCGAATCCGGACGCAGGCGCGCCAGCATGAACGGATAGCGGCGCACATAGGCGGGCACATAGGCCGGCTTGCGATACTTGCCCTCGTCATCGAGAAACACGTTGATGCCCTCGTTCATGCCCATCAGCGCCAGCGGAACGGGGTCCGGACCGGCAGAGAAGATGATCGGGTAGTTGCGCTGGGCCTGGCTGAATTCCTCGGCGGTCAGCGGAATGGCGTGCTGGTTCTTCAGGAAATGCGCGCCCTCCAGCGTCCGTGAACGGAACTTTGCATGGTCCTGGGAATTGAGCGGTACCAGATCGTTGAAAAGGACCGGCAGGTTGGTGGCTTGCGGCGCGCTGGCCATGGAATTGTTCTCCGCTGACATTGTGATTTTTTCGGTAAAACCGGAACACGCGCCTTAAGTTGCGCATTGGTCCGGCGCAAGAGGAACTGCGCCGCATCGCCCGATCAAAGCGATACAAGCTTGCCCGGGTTCATGATGCCCCTTGGATCCATGGCCTGCTTGATCGCGCGCAACGCAAAGCTGCGCGCGGGATCGCCCAGCCGTGCGAGCTCGTCGCGCTTCATCTGACCGATGCCATGTTCTGCGCTGATCGAGCCACCGGCAGCAACCACCAGATCATGTACGAAGCCGCTGATTTCCTTGCCGGCATGCTCGGGCCAGGTAGCGCGATCAGCCCCTTTTGGCGCGGCGACATGGAAGTGGACATTGCCATCACCCATATGGCCGAAGGCCGCGACCTCGGTGCCGGGAAAGCGCCGTTCGACGCTTTCACCCGCCTCGATGATGAAGCGCGCCATCTCCGCAACCGGCACGCTGATATCGTGCTGCATCGCCGGACCTTCGGTGCGCTCGGCTTCCGAAATCGAATCGCGCAGCTTCCAGAACGCCTCGGCCTGCGATTCGCTCGACGAGATCGCCGCGTCCTGAACCAGGCCGCGCTCGAACGCTTCGGCCATCAAGCCCTCGGCAAGCTCCTGCGGCGGGGGCGCGGCTGTGGTGTCGCGTGCGAACTCGATCAGCACGTGCCAGGCATGATTGCTGGCCAGCGGAGCGCGCGTGCCGGGGATATGACGCAACACGTTGGTCAGGCAGCGCTGCGGCACGATCTCGAAGCCTTCCATCTCGCGCCCCGCGCGCGCCTCGAGCATCAGCAGCAATTCGCGCGCGACCAGCGGAGATTCCACGCCTGCCCAGACCACGGCGCGGTCGATCAACGCAGGCACCAGCTTCAGCGTTGCCCCAGCGACGATGCCCAGCGTCCCTTCTGCGCCGATCAGCAGGTGCCGCAGGTCATAGCCGCGATTGTCCTTCTTCAGCGTGGCGAGGCCGTTATAGACCGACCCGTCGGGCAGCACCGCCTCGAGCCCCTCGACCAGCGCGCGCATCGTGCCATGACGCAGGACCTGCGTGCCCCCGGCATTGGTCGAAACGAGCCCGCCCACGGTCGCCGAGCCCTTGCCGCCCAGCGTGAGCGGGAAGCGCAGCCCCTGCGCGGCGACCGCCTCGTGGAGCGCCTGCAACACCACGCCTGCCTCCGCGACCACGGTGCGCGCGCCGGGGTCGATGGCGCGGATCGCGTTCATTCGCCGGGTGCTGAGCAGCAGCGCGCCGCCGCTGGAATCCGGCGTGGCCCCTCCGACCATGCCGCTATTGCCGCCCTGGGGCACGATCGGCGTGCCGGTCTCTCCTGCGATCTTCACGACTGCCGCCAGTTCCGCCGTGCTGGCGGGCGAGACCATGGCCAGCGCCGCGCCATGATAGCGACCGCGCCAGTCGGTGAGCCAGGGCGCGAGATCATCCGCATCGGCCGTAATGCCTTTGGGGCCGAGCAATGCGGCGAGCCGGCCGAGCAGGTCGGGGCGGGAAAGGGTCTCGGTCATCCGCGCCTGATACACTGCCGACGATTTGCCGACAACGGCCCACTAGTGGTCCGATTCTGACATTCGGTACCGCGTGAAGCCAGGCTGTGCTCGAATGTCAGAATCTCTTCGGACCACTAGATCTTATTGATTCTAGTGGATTTTACGATTTTGACATTTGCAGACCCAACCCAGCCGCAAGGGGATGCACATGTCAAAATCAATCCAC
>CAXRCQ010000193.1:0-5072 GCA_964228845.1 Blastomonas sp. | reverse complement strand
AATTCGCTGTCATAGCAGATCAGCACCCCGATCGGGCCGCAATCGGTCTGGATGGCATCGATGGTATCGCCGCCCTTGATCTTCCACCAATAGCGCTCGTTGGGCGTGGGGTGGATCTTCTCCTGCGAATGGATCGATCCGTCGCGCAGCGCCACCAGTGCGATGTTCTGGATATCGCCATCATCGGCGCGGGTCGGGTGCGATCCGCCGATGATGTTGATGTGATATTCCATCGCCATGCGCGTCAGCTCGTCGCGGATGCGCGGGGTGAATTCGCTTAGCGCCTCGATCGCTTCCTGCGGCGACATCTTCTTCTTGGCGAAGGAGAGCAGCGACATGGTGAACATTTCGGGAAACAGTACGAAGTCTGCTCGGTAATCCGCTGCGACATCGACAAAATACTCGACGTTGCGAACGAATTCCTCGAAATTGGCGACCGCGCGCGCCTGGAACTGGACCGTGGCGAGCCGCACGCTTTCCACCCCGCGCGGAACGCGATGCTTGGGCGGTTCATCGGTGTTCACATAAGGGTTGCGCCATACCATATGCGCCGCATGGCCGCGCGACTGGCGGTCCTCGGGCAGATAGCGCTTCAATATTCCGACGGGCGCAAAGCCATTGGCGATCTGGAACCCGATAACGGGGTCGCGCAACTTGCCGTCGACGACCTTTTCCAGATAATCCTCCGGGCTCTCCGCCTTCTTGGTCCGCCGCGCCCGGTCGTAACCGGGGATGCGTCCGGCAAAGACGATGCCGTTGAGATCGAGCTGTTCGGCCAGCGCGCGGCGTGCTTCATAGAGTCGCTTGCCGATGCGGACCCCGCGCTGGGCGGGATCGACGCACATTTCATAGCCGTAAAGCCATTCGCCGGTGGGCACATGGCGCGTGCCGAAGCCGTTGCCGCTGATCTCCTCCCAGTCGTGCGGGGAAAAGGCCATCACCTCGGTGACGCGCGACGACGCGCAATAGCCAACGATCTCGCCATCCAGAATGGCGACGAACTGGCCTTCGGGGAAATTGTTGATCTGGCCGCGCAGCTCGCCGAACTTGTAGGGAGGCAGGCCGGGATAGGCGCGCTCGACGAGCGCGCTGATCCCCGGAATATCGCCCCTGCGGGCCTGCCTGACCTCAAGCCTTGCCTTGCTGCTGCGCTGTGCCATCAACCCCTCATGCCCAGCTGCCCATTTCCTTTTCCAGATTGACCCGGATTGCCTCGAAGAACTGCTCGGTGGTCATCCAGGCCTGGTCGGGCCCGATCAGGATGGCGAGGTCCTTGGTCATCGATCCCTGTTCAACGGTCTCGATGCAAACGCGTTCCAGCGTCTCGGCAAAACGCACCACCTCGGGCGTCTCGTCAAAGCGGCCGCGATAGATGAGGCCGCGCGTCCAGGCGAAGATCGACGCGATCGGGTTGGTCGAGGTCGCCTTGCCCTGCTCGTGCATGCGATAGTGACGCGTAACGGTACCGTGTGCCGCTTCGGCCTCGACGGTCTTGCCATCGGGAGTCATCAGCACCGAGGTCATCAGGCCGAGCGAGCCGAAGCCCTGCGCGACGGTATCCGACTGCACGTCGCCGTCATAGTTCTTGCACGCCCAGACGAACTTGCCCGACCATTTCAGCGCGGACGCCACCATGTCGTCGATCAGACGATGCTGATAGGTGATGCCGGCGGCCTCGAACGCCGCCTTGAATTCCTTCTCGTACACCTCTTCGAAGATGTCCTTGAAGCGGCCGTCATAGGCCTTCATGATGGTGTTCTTGGTCGACAGATAGGTCGGCCAGCCGCGATCGAGGCCATAGTTCATCGATGCGCGCGCAAAGTCGGCGATCGAATCATCGAGATTGTACATCGCCATCGCGACGCCCGACGAGGGGAACTGGAACACTTCCTCGTCGATCGTGGTGCCGTCCTCGCCCTCGAACACCAGGCGCAGCTTGCCCGGGCCGGGCACGCGGAAATCGGTCGCCTTGTACTGGTCGCCGAACGCGTGACGGCCGACGACAATCGGGTCGGTCCAGCCGGGGACGAGGCGCGGGATGTTCGAGATCACGATCGGTTCGCGGAACACCACGCCGCCCAGGATGTTGCGGATCGTGCCATTGGGCGACTTCCACATCTTCTTGAGGCTGAATTCCTCGACGCGCTGCTCGTCGGGGGTGATGGTGGCGCACTTGACGCCGACGCCATGCTCGCGGATCGCGTTCGACGCATCGACGGTGATCTTGTCGTTGGTCTCGTCGCGCTTCTGGATCGACAGGTCGTAATATTTCAGGTCGATATCCAGATAGGGCAGGATCAGGCGTTCGCGGATCCACTCCCAGATGATGCGGGTCATTTCGTCGCCGTCGATTTCGACGACGGGCTTGGCCACCTTGATCTTTGCCATGCGGATTTTGCGCCTTCTTGCTAGGGAGGAATCAGGAAATCTGGGACGCTCTTAGCAAAGTCGGGCGAGGTTTCAACCTTGCGCATCGGCGCAATTGCCGCGCTCTCGGTATTGCAAATCACTAGCAAGTTTATACTGCACCGCAGCATTCACCGCATTGCCGGGCCATTGGCCGTTGTCACACCGGGTCAGTGTCCCTAAGAGGGCGTGCATGTCGCAAGAATTACTGGATAACCGGGGCAAGGGTCTGGCCAATTGGAGCCTGCCGCCGGTCCATCCCGAAGGTCGCAAATTTGCCGTTATCGCTGCGGGGATCACCCTGATTTTCGCGCTGATGGCCTGGGAAACGCTCGCCTGGCCGATGGGCGGGCTCACGCTTTGGGTACTCGCTTTCTTCCGCGATCCTGCGCGGGTCACCCCGCTGGACGAGCGCTTCGTGATCGCCCCTGCCGATGGCCTGATCACGCTGATCCAGGAAGTGATACCGCCCGTCGAACTGGCCGGTCCCGACGGGCTGGGCAGCGATCCGATCTGGCGCGTGTCGATTTTCATGAGCGTGTTCGACGTCCATATCAACCGCGCGCCGATCGGCGGCACCATCCGGCGGATCGTCTATATCTCGGGAAAGTTTCTCAATGCCGATCTCGACAAGGCGAGCGACGAGAACGAGCGTCAGCATGTGCTGGTCGAGCGCTCGGATGGTTTGCGCGTCGGCTTCACGCAGATTGCAGGGCTGGTGGCGCGGCGGATCGTGCCATTCGTGAAGGAAGGCGATTTCGTTGCCGTCGGCCAGCGCGTCGGGCTGATCCGTTTCGGCAGCCGGGTCGACGTCTATCTGCCGCATGGCACCGCACCGAACGTGGTGAAGGGCCAGCGCGTCATCGCGGGCGAGACCGTTCTCGCGATGGTCGGCGATGCACCCGTGCGCGAAGGTATCGCGCATTGACCCAGCCCTGCCCTTCCCCGATCGGCAGCCTGTTCCGGAGCCTGGCAGCATGAGCGAACGCGACCCCCTGGAACGGCGCGGACGACGCGGCCCCATCCGCTATCTTGCCGGCCGCCGCTTCCGGCTGCGCGAGGGGCTTACCCTGCGCGCCATGGTTCCCAATGCCATCACGGCAACTGCCTTGTGCTGCGGGCTCACCGGCATCCGCTTCGCCATTCAGGGGCAATGGCCGCTGGCGGCGGGGGCGATCGTGCTGGCGGGCGTGCTCGACGGCATTGACGGGCGCGTTGCAAGGATGCTCAAGGCACAAAGCCGTTTTGGTGCAGAACTGGACTCGCTGGCGGATTCCATCGCCTTCGGAGTATCGCCGGCGCTGGTTCTGTTCCTGTGGTCGCTCAACGAACTGCCACGCTTCGGGTGGCTGATTGCCTTGACGCTGGCGGTGTGCTGCGCGTTGCGGCTGGCACGCTTCAATGCCCAGATCGATCTCGAGGATCAGCCGCACAAGTCGGCGGGCTATCTCACCGGCATTCCCGCGCCCGCGGGCGCGGGCCTCGCCATGCTGCCGCTCTATCTGTGGATCGAGACGGGCCAGGACATATTCCGGCATTATAGCCTGACTGGCCCCTGGGTGCTGCTGATCGCGTTTCTGATGATCTCGAATGTGGCGACGTTCAGTTGGACGTCGCTGCGGCTGCGCAAGAACATCCGGCTGGAAATGCTGGCCCTGTTCGCGATCACGGCCGCATCGCTGCTCACCGTTCCCTTCATAACGCTCAGCGCAATATCGCTGGTCTACCTGGCGCTGATCCCGTTCGGCATCGCGTCCTATGCCAGGGTCAAGCGGCAGCGCGCCAGTCAGGCTGGCTGACACGCGCGTTTCCGCGCACCGGCATGGCAATGACGTTGCGCGGGCTGTAGTCCGGCGCGCTGGCGGGAACATAGGTCGCCACCGGACGCATCCGCCCTCGTGCTTCGCGACCCTGATCGACCGCGCGATAGGCCGCGAACAGCGCGTCGATGCGCTCGGCAGATCCCGCAAACGACTGGGCAATCACCAGCACGGCGCCAATGGCGGCGGCGGCGAAGAACAAGGCAATGGCTACAGCAAACATGGCGCTACATCCTGGCTCGTCTCCGATGCGCGAAACAGCGCATCGAAGCATTGTGGATAACTCGGTGGACAGATATTGGTTCCATATCGGGACATTCGGGAGCCGTTAACCGTCTTTGTATCGCCTTTGTTCCATTCCTGTTCCGGTCGGTCAAGCGTAAAAAAGCGCCTGGATCGACATTTCGCGCTGGATTTTTGCGCACAATGCCCGTAAGGGCGCGCTCGTCCGTGGCATTGGGTCGCGGTCAATCCACATGGAAGACACACATACCGGTGCCCCGGCCACCCTTCGAGGGTCAGGCCCACAAGGTTCCCGTCTTCCAGAGGCACAACCGGAAAGGAAATCCCTATGGCGGCACCTGTCGTCACCATGCAGCAATTGATCGAAGCCGGTGCGCATTTCGGCCACCAGACCCACCGCTGGAACCCGCGCATGAAGCCGTAGATCTTCGGCGCGCGCAACGGCATCCACATTCTCGACCTGTCGCAGACCGTGCCGCTGTTCGCACGCGCGCTCGAGTTCGTCTCGGCCACCGTCCAGGCCGGCGGCAAGGTGCTGTTCGTCGGCACCAAGCGCCAGGCCCAGGCCCCGATCGCCGAAGCCGCCCGCGCCAGCGGTCAGCA
>CAXRCQ010000192.1:0-3100 GCA_964228845.1 Blastomonas sp. | reverse complement strand
CAGGTACACGCTAAGCTGTCCTGAATAATTGGACAAATTGTTAGGGCGCGGTGGTAGAGTGGTTATGCAGCGGATTGCAAATCCGTGAACAGCGGTTCGAATCCGCTTCGCGCCTCCACTAATCCGGCTTAGCTCAGCGGTAGAGTAGGTGACTGTTAATCACTTGGCCGTAGGTTCGAATCCTACTCGGGGAGCCAGCCTTTAGCCCTCAACATCCTGAAATCACTAGATTTTCTCAAAGTCAGATTGGCGGGTGCCCCAGTTCGGTCCCCAGCCTGCTTTCCGGTCGCAATCGCGCTGGCGCAAGCGGGCATCCGTGGACAGCGGCTCAACCCCTGCCATTATCTGGCAGCGCGAACACAGCGACAGCCGGATGCGCGGCGGGCAAATCCTTGCCATCCTTGCCGGTCAGTTCGCGGCGATTGGTGTAGGCGTTACCCATTTCCTTGGCTGCCTGCTCGTACAGCTGGGCAGCGAGAGGATAATTGCCTTTGGCCTCGGCTGCGGTCGCCATGCGTTGCAGGGCGCGCAGCCTGGTCGAGCGATGCGCGATCGCTATTTGAGCCGTGTCATCAATGAATGCCTGCCGTGCGCTCTCGAATACAGCGCGCCATTTCGGAGCGACCTTTGCCCCTGCGGCCTTCGTCGGATCGTACTTGGCAACATGCTGCCGGGTGACGCTCAGCCCGAATTCCTTGTTTACAGCATCCGCCACCTGTGACGGTGTGTCGAAGCATGCAAGTGCCTGCACGATATAGGTTTTTGCCTCGTCCGTGAGCTTGGTGTCAGCCGTCATTTTGTATCCCCCGGGTATCCCTGCGCGCACCGTTCAACCGCAGCCCCAGCACATAGCGACGGGCCTTGTCCGATCGGCGATGCGGGCGCAGCGGACAGCCGGTCGCCTGGCTGCGCGCCGCGCGTAGCTCATCTCCGCCGCACTCTTCGATCCACCGGGTGATGCAGCGCCAGTTGGTGCGGTAGTGTTCCTCGATTTCCTTGGTCTGCCCAAGCTCGAGAAAGCGCTCGCGGAAATCATGGGGGCAAGGCCGGGTGGGCCGCATCAGCCCCGTATCAGGTCGGCGCGGGCGCGACGGGCGCGCGTCGGTCACTGCCCGACAACGCCCTTATCGCCACCCTCCATGGCTTCGATGCCGTCCGCTGAACGCCTCAGCAGATCCACGAACATTTCGACAGCCTGCGCCCGGTCATGGTGCGCCAGCTTCGCCAGCGACCATGAAGCCGACAACAGGATCGATATCCCTGCGGCATGATCGGCCGGCTCGACCTGGCGTCCTTCAGATTCTGCCGCGGCAACGATAGTCTCGAGGATGATCGCCGTTATATCCTCGCTGTCACGCTGCCACTTCAAATCTTGGGGTGCATTCTCGGTCATCGGGCGTTCCTTCCGTTGATGAAATGGCGGGTGCAATCGAGGCGGCTACAGCCGGGGTCGTCTGGCCTGTCTCAGCGCCTCATTCGCACCGGCCTGGGCGATCGAGTCCGACGCGACGCGCACCACGCTGACAGCCACATTAGCAGAGATGCCCTCGACGCGGGGAACGAACGTTGCGCCCTCGTCCGCATAGACCCTGATTTCGATCGGCCCTTGCCGCGCGCCGCCACCGCGCATCGCGTCCATGCGGCCCAGCGGCACGATGTTGCCGCCCGTCGAAGGTCCGACAAAGCCTTCCACCCGGCCGGGCGATGCCCCCTCGTTGATCCGGTAAATCTGGCCAGGCGCGACGGGGCCGCCCGATGCGCGCCCGGGAGGGGCTGCCCCGAATAGCGAGCCGATCGCAGAAAAGATCGTGCCGAACAGGCCGCCACCGCCGCCCCCTGCACCAGCCAGCGGGGCAATGACTGCCTGGCGGATGCTAGTTCGATCAGCGCGCCGATGACGTCGCCCAGCGCGCCCTTAAGCCCCAGCGCATTCTTGGTGGCGTTCGCGAGCTCGCTATTGAGGCTGCGCAGCGCATCGACTTGGATGTTCTCCAAGGCGGGGTCGATATCCTCGAGCTCGCTGCGGTATCGATCAAGCGGCGATTCATTGGCGCGCCCGGCCGCCGCGCGACGGTTCGCCTGGTTGGCGCGCAGCCCCTGTTGCTCGACCTCGGCGGCATCGCGAATGGCCTTATCCAGATCCTTCGAGCTCTTGATGCGCTCGAGCACGCTATCGCGGTACTCGAACTCAAGGTCGACCAGATCCAGCGCGATCCTGCGGCGATCTTCCTCGGTATTGGCCAGGGTGTAAGCGTCCTGGAGCGCTTCCTCTGCCGCCCGGTAGCGCAGCGCCATGATTTCGAGTTCCTGCTCGCGCAGCTGGCGAGCTTCCTCTTGCAGCACCGCCTGCTCGCGCAGCCCGCCACCCTTGACGCTAATTTCGCCACCGCTGCCCAGTCCGGAACTGCCGTACAGGCGCTCCAGATAGGCCAGCTGCGCCGCCTTCTGCTCTTTGGTGAAATCGGTATCGTTTTCAATCTGGGCGCGGCGCTGCTGATACTCGGCCTCGAGCAATTCGCGCTGCAATGCCGCCCACTCACTTGCATCGGTCGAAAGCTCGATTCGGGCCTGCAGTTCTTCCTGGCCAAGCCGGGCGATCTCATCGGCCTGCCTGCGCGCAATCTCTGCCGCGCTGGCGCCCGTGCCCGCCGCGGTGCTGCGGCTGGCTTTGCTCGGGGCAGCGATGGCGGGCGCTGCCGGCACAGCAGAATTGCGAATGAGCGCATCGATCGCGTCGAGCTCTTTCTGTGCCTTGCGCTCCAGCTGGATCGCCTTGGCCAAGCCGTTATCGGCCCTCGCCTTCTGCCGACCGGCATTGTTGACGTCGCCAAAGTTGATGCCCGGGACGCCCACCCCGCCCACGCCAGCCAGGCCGCCCGCGAAACCGGAAATGGTGCGGGGATCGGCGCGCGACACCGCGTTGGCGACTTCCTGCTTGGCAGCGGTCGCCTTGGCCCGCGCAGCGGCAACAGCGGCGCGCGCGGTTGCGAGATAGGCTTCTGCCTCGGCACGCTGCGCCTTGGCGTTGGCAATCGCTTCCTCGCGTGCCCGGCCGGTCGCGGTCGAGGCGCAGGGTCAGCCGGTCGGGGTGGCCGTCGGC
>CAXRCQ010000191.1:0-2791 GCA_964228845.1 Blastomonas sp. | reverse complement strand
CACGATATCGGGGCGATGGGGCCGGACAATGCCAAGACCTGGCACCTGATCGGCGAGGCGATGCAACTCGCCTATGCCGATCGCGAGAGCTATCTGGGCGATCCCGATTTCGTCTCGGTTCCGCTCAACGGCCTGCTCGATCCGGCCTATGTCAAGTCGCGCGCGGCGCTGATCGATCCCGACAGGGCGCTGAACACCTATGAAGCGGGCAACCCGCCTGGCTCGGAGCCGCGCACTGCGGCTGTATCCAGCGAAGTCGCGGGTACCACGCATTTCGTCGCGGTCGACGGCGCGGGCAATATCGTCAGCATGACCTCGACGGTCGAAGGGCCGTTCGGCAGCCAGCTGATCGCCAACGGCTATTTCCTCAACAACGAGCTCACCGATTTCACCTTTGCGCCCGAAAAGGACGGAAAGAAGGTCGCCAACCGCGTCCAGCCGGGCAAGCGGCCGCTGTCGTCGATGTCGCCGCATATCGTTTATGACGCGCAGGACCGCCCGGTGCTCGCGGTCGGCTCGGCCGGCGGCAAGCGCATCATCATGCATGTCACCAAGGCATTGATCGGCGTGATCGATTTCGGCCTGCCCGCCGGCGAGGCGCTGGCCTTGCCCAATATCTATTTCGGCAACGGATCGCTGATCGTCGAGGGCAAGACGCCGCTGGGTGGCATGAACGAGGCGCTCGCCGCCTATGGTCAGCCTGTCGTGGTCGACGATCTGGGATCGAAGCTCAATGCGGCGCAGTTCAACGGCAAGGGCTGGACCGGCTATGCCGATCCGCGCAGCCCGGGCGTCGCGCTCGCGGAATAAGCGCGCGCTTTCGACCAAGGCGGCGCGGGCTTCGACCAGCACAAGGGCGCGGGGCAGACAGCGCAGTCATCTGGGGTTAAGGATCGGGGCAATGAAACTGCCCCTGACCCGTCAAGCCCGCCCCCGTGTCGATCAGCAGGTCGCCCTGCTCTCGATCCTGGGATTCTGGCTGTTCTACATGATCATCGTCACGCTGCGCGCGGCGGTGCTCGATTTCCCCGCGCAGGAAGAGCTGGTGGTGCGTCGCATCGCGGTGACGCTGTTCGGCGTGCTGGTCAATGTCGTGCTGTATTTCGGCCTGCGCTGGTTCGAGGACAGGCCGCTCACACCGCGCATTATCGCGGCGGTGGTCGGATCCATCCCGGCGGCGCTGGCGATATCGGTGTTCAACTATTTCGCGTTCAACGTCTATGATCCGATGAGCGTGTTCCAGGACAACGAACTGGCCGAGAAGATCGTGACATTGGATCCGGTCGCCAACGTGCTCGAATTCGCCATTTCCAGCTATTATTTCCTCAGCTCCTGGGCGATGCTCTATCTCGCGCTAAGCTATGCCGCCGAGGTGCGGACCGCCGAACGGCGCGCTGCACGCTTCGCCCAGGCCGCACAGCAGGCGGAGCTGCGGTCCCTGCGCTATCAGGTCAACCCGCACTTCCTGTTCAACACGCTCAATTCGCTCTCGACTTTGGTGCTGCGCAACCGGCCCGACGAGGCCGAATCGATGATCATGAACCTGTCGACCTTCTATCGCACCAGCCTGACCGGCGATCCGCTCGACGATGTGCGGCTGGAGGACGAGGTGCAGCTGCAGCAGCTCTATCTCGCGATCGAGGAGGTGCGCTTTCCCGACCGTCTGCGCATCGAGATCGACATTCCCGACGCGCTGATGGATTGCTGCGTGCCCGGGCTGATCCTGCAGCCCTTGGTCGAGAATGCGATCAAGTACGGCGTCGCCCGCGCCACCCGCCCGGTCACCATCCGCATCGGCGCGCATGAGGCCGATGGCGTGCTGCACCTGACGGTCAGCGACGATGGCGATGTCATCCCGACCGATTCGGACAAGGGCAGCGGCATCGGCCTGGCGAACGTCCGCGACCGGCTCGACGCGCGCTATGGCAGCGCCGGGCGGATCGAATGGCATGTCCCGTTTGAAGGAGGCTTTGTGGTGGAATTGACCTTGCCGGCGGTGCGTCATGACTGTTGAGGAAGGCACGCCGCTGCGGACGATGATCGTCGACGACGAGCCGCTCGCGGTCGAACGCTTGCAGCTGCTGTGCGCGCGGCTACCGCGGATCAGCCTGGTCGGTACCGCGAGCGACGGCGAATCCGCGCTGCGCCTCGCCGAACAATTGAAGCCCGAGCTGGTTTTTCTCGACATCAACATGCCGCGGCTCGACGGCATGGGCGTGGCGCGCGCGCTCGGCAAGACCGGGCAGTCGCCCGCGATCATCTTCGTCACCGCCTATCAGGCGTTCGCGGTCGAAGCTTTTGTTCTCGCCGCGATCGATTATCTGCTGAAACCCGTCGCAACCGATCGGCTCGAGCGTGCGGTCGCGCGTGTGCTCGAACGGCGCAGCGCGGTGCTGGCCAACCCTCCCGCCACCCCGCCCACGCAGGGCGACTGGGTGCGCGAATTCTGGGTGCCGCACCGCTCGGAATTGAAGCGCATCGACGCGGACCTCATCGAGCGGATCGACGCCGAGCGCGATTACATGCGGCTGCACGTCGGCACGCGAAGCTATCTGATGCACGAGACGATCAAGACGCTCGAGGAACGGCTCGACCCGTCGCGCTTCGTCCGCCTCCACCGCTCGCACATCGTACGCAACGATTATATCACCAGCCTGCGCCACAATGGCGGCGGCGTCTGGTTCGCGTGCCTGGCGGATGGCAGCGAGCTGCGCGTGGGGCGGACGTATCTGGCGCGGGTGAAGGAAATGGCGGGGCGGTAGGGTGGGGCCAAAACTCCCCTCCCTGAGAG
>CAXRCQ010000190.1:0-6213 GCA_964228845.1 Blastomonas sp. | reverse complement strand
CGTACAGGATCTTGGCGTGCTTGAAGGTGTGCACGCCATCGAGATCGGTCGGCATGTTCGCGCCCTCGGACACTGCCATGCAGCCATTGGCGACCAGCGTCTTGGCATCCTCGCCCAGAAGCTCGTTCTGCGTGGCGCACGGCAAGGCCACGTCGCAGGGCACGCCCCAGGGGGTCTTGCCCGCGTGGAAAGTGGCGTTCGGGAAGGCCTCGACATATTCCTCGATGCGGCCCCGGCGGTGCGTCTTGTGCTCCTTCACCCAGTTGATCTTGTCCTGGGTGATGCCGTCCGGATCATGGATGAAGCCACCCGAATCGGACAGGGTGAGCACCTTGCCGCCAAGCTGAACGATCTTTTCCGCGGCATGCGTCGCGACATTGCCCGAACCCGAGATGACGGCAGTCTTGCCGACCAGATCCTGGCCCTTGGTCGCCAGCATGTTGGCGAGGAAATAGACCGCGCCATAGCCGGTCGCCTCGGTGCGGATCAGCGAGCCGCCCCATTCCAGCCCCTTGCCGGTCAGCACGCCGGTAAACTGGTTGGTGATGCGCTTGTACTGACCGAACATGTATCCGATCTCGCGGCCGCCCACGCCGATATCGCCCGCGGGCACATCGACGTCCGCGCCGATATGACGGTAGAGCTCGGTCATGAAGCTCTGGCAGAAGCGCATGATCTCGCGCGTGCTCTTGCCCTTGGGGTTGAAGTTCGATCCGCCCTTGCCGCCGCCCATCGGCAGGCCGGTCAACGCGTTCTTGAAGGTCTGTTCGAAGGCCAGAAACTTGAGCACCGATTCGGTGACCGAGGGGTGGAAGCGGATGCCGCCCTTGTACGGACCGATGGCGTTGTTGTTCTGCACGCGCCAGCCACGCTGCACGCGGATATTGCCGTTATCGTCCTCCCAGCAGACACGGAACGAGACGACGCGATCCGGCTCGGCAATGCGGCGCAGGATCTGCTGCGCGTGATATTGCTCCTTGTCGGCCATGAAATCGAAAATGTCTTCGGCGACCTCCTGCACCGCCTGGACGAATTCCGGCTGGTGCGGGTTGCGCTTTTTCACGCCTTCCATGAAGGTCGGCAAGTCTACGTGATCGGTAACGGCCATGGGTCCCCCCTTTGAGGTGATGCTGCAAACTGCGCGACCCGGCCCGAATGCAGCGAACTCTCCTGATTCGTCTGCATTACTGCGCGAACTCTACCGCAAAAGCGGCGCAGCGAAAGTGCTAATCCGCACAGAAGGCAGCCAGAAACCGGGGGTGGAGGCCATGGCCTTGGCCATGCGGAACCGTTCATGCTGCACCGTTGCAGTGCAGCATGAACGTCGGTCAGCGGCTGCCCTGCCCGTCGTCATCCTTGCGCGGCGGACGCGTCAGCGGACGGGTGCCCGGTTTGTAGCGCTTGGGCGCAGCAGGTGCCTTCGCGGCGGGTTTCGATACAGGCTCGGACTCTGCCGTACTATCCGCTTCCAACCCCTGGGTCCCGGCATCGTCGGGAGCCAGATCGCTCACCAGTGCGCTGACATCGTTGCCGCCTTGCGCTCCATCCGCCGGCTGATCCTCGATATCCTCGGGATCATCAGGTTGGGCAACGGACGCCTCCCCTGCCCCGACCAGCGGCCCCAGCGCCATCGCGAGCCGCGAGAGCTGCGCGACCATGACGGCATCGACCGCAGGCGCCAATTCGCTGGTCTTCATCCGCATGAAGCCACCGACGACATAATCCATGCTGATGCGGGTGCCGCCCTTGACTGGCTTCAGCGTGA
Source organism: Blastomonas sp. (assembly GCA_964228845.1). GTDB lineage: Bacteria > Pseudomonadota > Alphaproteobacteria > Sphingomonadales > Sphingomonadaceae > Blastomonas. The sequence goes on along the minus strand of CAXRCQ010000190.1, from coordinate 4,448 downwards.
AGGTCAGCGCACCGGTCACCGCTTCGCCCTGTAGCGGCCCCAGCCCGCCCGACAGGCGCAGCAACTTGACGGGATCGACATAGACGATCTGCATGTGCTGCACGCTGCCGCGCAACGTGCGCTGCGGCGCACCGCTATCGGTCGTGGCCTCGTTGGGGATCAGTTCGCAGAAACATCCGCCAGCCTGTGCGTCCATATACAGGTTCTCGGCATTGCCGGTCCATGTATGGTCCTTGTCCCACCATTTGGCGGGCGTGCGCAGCATGGCAAAGGTCGCATCGGGATCGGTGGAGACGGTGACGCTGTGCTGCACCACAAACCCGTTATCGGCCTGCTGGACAAGCTCCGCGCGCGCTGGTGCGGCGGCGCCAAGCGCCAGGGCGAGAGCGGCAAGAGCAATGCGCATAGGATGGTCCCCCGTTTCAGGCGGCTATCCATGCCGCCGAAATGCGGATCGGGCAAGTGGGGGATAAGGGGGCGAGCTGCTGCCTACCCCCTCGGGCCAAAAGGCGTTCCGTCAGCCGTTCAGAACATCCGCAATCTGGCCGGCGACCGCATCCATGCTGGCCATGCCGTCGACGCGGCTGACGATACCGCGCGCTTCGTAGATCGGCAGGATCGGCGCAGTCTTGGCGCGATATTCCGCCATGCGGGTGCGCACGGTCTCCTCGTTGTCGTCGGGGCGGCGCTTGAATTCGGTCGAACCGCACTTGTCGCACACGCCTTCCTTGGCGGGCAGCTTGTAGCGATCGTGATAGCCCTCGCCGCAATTGGCGCAGGTGAAGCGACCGGTGATGCGATCGACCAGCGCGTCCTCGTTCACCTCAAGCTCGATCACGTGGTGCAGGCTGCGGCCACGCGCATCGAGGATCTGGTCGAGCGATTCGGCCTGGGCTGCGGTGCGGGGAGAGCCGTCGAAGATGATGCCGGTTTCGGGCGAAAGTTCGTCGAGCGCATCACCGATGATGCCTGAGACGATCTCGTCCGAGACAAGCTCACCTGCCTCCATGACCGCCTTGGCCTTGAGACCGATCGGCGTTCCCGCCTTGACCGCGGCGCGCAGCATGTCGCCCGTCGACAGTTGCTTCATGCCGCGTTCGTCCACCAGACGCTGCGCCTGCGTGCCCTTGCCCGCGCCCGGAGGGCCCAAAAGTATGATATTCATGGGTAATCCATCCCCCACTGGGCAGGTTGCGCCCGGCCCGTTCTATTCCTGAACGCAGCGCTTAGCGCAAGCGTCCCTTCAGCTTCGCCTTCTTGATCAAGTCGGCATATTGATGTGCGAGCAGATGGCTCTGAATCTGCGTGATGGTGTCAACGGTCACGTTGACGACGATCAGCAGGCTGGTGCCGCCGAGGAAGAACAGCGGAATGCCGGTCTGCGCGATCACATATTCCGGCAGCACGCACACCAGCGTCAGATAGGCCGCGCCCACCACGGTGATCCGGGTCAGCACATAATCCAGATAAGTCGCGGTGTTCTTGCCAGGGCGAATGCCGGGAATGAAGCCACCGTTCTTCTTGAGATTTTCCGAGGTCTCTTCCGGGTTGAACACCACGGCGGTGTAGAAGAAGCAGAAGAAGACGATGCCGAGCGCATAGAGCGTCATGTACAGCGGCTGACCATGCGCGAGATACTGGTTGAGCGAGACCAGGATGCCGCCTAGCGTCGAATTGGGATCGGTCGAGTTGCCCGCGAACTGCGAGATCGTCAGCGGCATCAGCAGCAGCGACGAGGCGAAGATCGGCGGGATCACCCCGGCAGTGTTGATCTTGAGCGGCAGATGGCTGCGATCGGCCTGCATCACGCCGCGCTGCGTGGCGCGCTTGGGATACTGGATCAGCACGCGGCGCTGGGCGCGTTCCATGAAGCTGATCAGCAGCACCAGGCCGACAATCATCGCGATCAGGGCAATGATGGCGAAGGGCGAGATCGAGCCGGTGCGGCCGCCTTCGAACATCTGCGCGGCGAACACCGGCATCTGCGCGACAATGCCCGCCATGATGATCAGCGAGATGCCGTTGCCGATCCCGCGCGCGGTGATCTGTTCGCCCAGCCACATCAGGAACATGGTGCCGGCGACAAGGCTGATGACCGCGCCAATGCGGAACATGATGCCTGGGTCGATCACTGCCTGAATGCCGCTGGCACCGGCATAGGATTCCAGACCGACGGCGATGAAATAGCCCTGGATCGCTGTCAGGAAAACGGTGCCGTAGCGCGTGTACTGGTTCAGCTTCTTGCGGCCAGATTCGCCTTCCTTCTTGATCGCGGCGAGCTGCGGCGACAGCGATGCGGCAAGCTGAACAACGATCGAGGCAGTAATATAGGGCATCACGCCGAGCGCGATGAGGCTCATGCGCTCGAGCGAGCCACCCGAGAACGTGTTGAAGATATCGAGCACGCCGCCCTTGGTCTGCTGGTACAGCGTGGCCAGTGCGGTGGGATCGACGCCGGGGAGCGGAACATAGCTCAGCAGGCGGAAAATGATGAGAGCGCCGATGGTGAACCAGATGCGGTTCTTCAGCTCCGTCGCCTGGCTGAACTTCGCCAGGCTGAAATTGCTAGCCAGATTGTCGGCCCGTGATGCCATGAAACCTGTATCCCAAAAAGCGGCCCATATGGCGCCCATACTGGCGCGGGGCCGAAAATTCTGTCCGAAGCGCCCTGCCCTCGCGCCCGGTCTGCCGTAGCGACAAGGCGCAGCGATACCGCCTTGGGGCGCTTCAAGCAAGACGCCCCGCGCTCACCATATCGGGAGGCGGGGCGTGCTTGACAAGCCGACCGTGAAGGTCAGGCTTTCTTTTCGCGTTCCGGCTTGCGATAGGGCTCGCGCGGAGCGATGATCTCGACCTTGCCGCCAGCCTTTTCGATGGCTTCAACCGCCGACTTCGACGCACCGGCCACGGCAAAGGTGACCTTTGCGGTCAGTTCGCCCTTGGCGAGAAGACGCACGCCGTCCTTGCCGCCGCGCGACAGACCGGCAGCGCGCAGCGCAGCCTGATCGACCGTCGCATCAGTGGCAAGCTTGCCGGCATCGATGAACTTCTGGATCATGCCCAGATTGACGATGTCATAATCCTTGCCGAACGGATTGTTGAAGCCGCGCTTCGGGATGCGCATGTGCAGCGGCATCTGGCCGCCTTCAAATCCGGCGATCGACACGCCCGAGCGGCTGGTCTGGCCCTTCTGGCCGCGACCGCTGGTCTTGCCCTTGCCCGAACCGATGCCGCGTCCCACGCGCATACGGCCCTTGCGGGCGCCCTTGTTGTCGTTGATTTCGTTCAGTTTCATGGGTGCACTCGCTTTCGCTTTGTTCGCGCTGACGTTCCTCCCCCCTCGCGGGAAAGGATACGAAGACTTAGGATGCAAGCTCCTAGTCGAAGTCGGGGAGGGATTGCCAGCACCAATTGTGCCCCCAGCCCTCTCCCTGCTTCACTGCGTGAAGCTGCCCCCTCTCCCGTGAAGGGAGAGGGAAATAGGATCAATCGACGATAGTCACCATGTGACGGACCTTCTGGATCATGCCGCGAATTTCGGGCGTGTCCGTGTGTTCCACCACGCGGTTCATCTTGCCGAGGCCCAGGCCAGCCAGCACCTTGCGCTGCGATTCCGGGCGACGGATCGGCGATCCGGTCTGCTTTACCTTGATGGTTGCCATGTCGATTACTCCGTAATCGCGGCGGCTTCGACCTCGGCGACAGCAGCCGATGCACCGCCGCGGCCCAGCAGGTCGGCAACTTTCTTGCCACGACGCGCTGCCACCGACTTGGGGCTGGTCTGTTCGCCGAGCGCCTCGAAGGTCGCGCGGATCATGTTATAGGGGTTCGAGGTGCCGTTGGACTGGGTCACAACGTCGGCCACGCCCAGGCTGTCGAAAACGGCGCGCATCGGACCACCAGCGATGATGCCGGTACCCTGGGGCGCGCTGCGCAGTGTCACCTTGCCCGCACCGAAATGGCCCTTGCCATCATGGTGCAGCGTGCGGCCTTCCTTGAGCGGAACGCGGATCATCTTCTTCTTGGCGGCAGCGGTCGCCTTGCTGATCGCTTCAGGCACTTCGCGGGCCTTGCCATGGCCGAAGCCGGCACGACCCTGACCATCGCCGACCACGACCAGCGCCGCGAAGCCGAAGCGCTTGCCGCCCTTGACGGTCTTCGACACGCGGTTGATGTGGACGAGCTTCTCGATCAGCTCTTCACCCTGTTCCTCGTCGCGCTTGTTGCGATCGTCGCGACGGCCACGGCCGCCACGGCCCTGGCGTTCGTGCTGCGGCTGAGCGCCGCCCTCGGCGCTCTGGTTGTCGGCAGCTTCCGAGCTCATCAGTTCATCAGCCATCATTAAAACTCCAGTCCGCCTTCGCGAGCGGCATCAGCCAGGGCCTTGACCCGGCCATGAAAAATGAAACCGCCACGGTCGAAGACACCGGTGGTGACACCGGCCTGCT
>CAXRCQ010000189.1:0-5151 GCA_964228845.1 Blastomonas sp. | reverse complement strand
GGCATCGTCCACCTTGACCTGCAGCAGCGAACGATGGTTGGGATCCAGCGTCGTCTCCCAGAGCTGCTCCGCGTTCATCTCGCCCAGTCCCTTGTAACGCTGGACAGACAGGCCCTTGCGTCCGGCGGCCAGGATCGCGTCCAGCAGCGCAGACGGACGGTTGATGACCAAGCCAGAAGCGACCACGGCCTCCTCGCCATCGTCGCCTGCATCCTCGCTGGTCGCCGCCGCGCTCGCTTTGACCAGTCGGCTCGGGGTCAGATAGACCTCGGCAAACTCGCCGGCAACGCGGTGCAACTTGCGCGCTTCGGCGCTGTTGAGAAATGCGAGATCGACGACATGATGGTCGGTCACGCCGCGCCAGAAGCGTTGCAGGTGATACCCGCCCTCGGCCGACAGTTCGCCCTGCCAGCGCGCCTCGGGATCGGCACCGCCCATCCACATCGCCGCCTTGTCGACAGCGGCCTTTCGATCGCCGTCGGGCATATCGGGCGAAAGCGCGCCTGCCAGCGCCAGGCCCTCGATGATCAGCGGATCATAGCGGCGCGGGATATAGGCCATCAGGCTCTTCATGCGGCGGGCATGTTCGATCAGCGTGCGCAGGTCGTCGCCGCTACGGGCACCACCTGTGGTTTCGAGCACGCGCCCCTGGAGCCCCGCATCGACCAGATACTGGTCAAGCGCTTCGTTGTCCTTGAGATAGACCTCGCTCTTGCCCTTGGCGACCTTGTACAACGGCGGCTGCGCGATGTACAAATGCCCGGCGCGGATGATGTCGGGCATCTGGCGGTGGAAGAAGGTGAGCAGCAGCGTGCGGATATGCGCGCCGTCCACGTCTGCGTCGGTCATGATCACGATCTTGTGATAACGCAGCTTGTCGAGATTGAAATCGTCGCGGATGCCGGTACCCATCGCCTGGATCAGCGTACCGACCTCCTTGGACGAAATGATCCGGTCGAAGCGCGCGCGCTCGACGTTGAGGATCTTGCCCTTGAGCGGCAGGATTGCCTGATAATGCCGGTCGCGGCCCTGCTTGGCCGATCCGCCTGCCGAGTCACCCTCGACCAGGAACAGCTCGGACTTGGCGGGGTCACGTTCCTGGCAGTCGGCCAGCTTGCCGGGCAGCGAGGCGATGTCCATCGCGCCCTTGCGCCGGGTGAGTTCGCGCGCCTTGCGGGCGGCCTCGCGCGCCGCAGCGGCGTCGATGATCTTGGCGACGATGGCCTTGGCATGGGCGGGGTTCTCTTCCAGCCACTCCGCCATCTTGTCGGCCATCAGGCTTTCGAGCGGCTGGCGCACCTCGGAGCTGACCAGCTTGTCCTTGGTCTGCGAACTGAACTTCGGGTCGGGCAGCTTGACCGAGACAATCGCGGTCAGCCCCTCGCGCATGTCATCGCCGGTGAGCGAGACCTTTTCCTTTTTCAGCAGTCCCGATTTTTCGGCATAGCCGTTGAGCGTGCGGGTCAGCGCCGCGCGGAAAGCTGCCAGGTGCGTGCCGCCATCGCGCTGCGGGATGTTGTTGGTGAAGCAAAGTACGTTTTCGTAATAGCTGTCATTCCATTCGAGCGCGACGTCGATGGTGACATCGTCGCGCGAGCCCGAAATCGCGATGGGATCGGGCATCAGCGGCTGCTTGTTGCGATCGAGCCATTTGACGAACGCCGCAATGCCGCCTTCGTAATAGAGATCATGCTCCTTTGCCTCGGCATGGCGTTCGTCGCGCAGGATGATGCGCACGCCCGAGTTCAGGAAAGCGAGCTCGCGATAGCGATGCTCGAGCTTCTCGAAATCATATTCCTGGACGTTCTTGAACGTGTCGCCGGAGAACAGGAAGGTGACCTGCGTGCCCTTCTTGCCTTCCGGAGCCGGGCCCATCACCGCCAGCGGCGCTTCGGAGTCGCCATGGCGGAAGCGCATCCAGTGCTCCTGCCCGTCGCGCCAGATGCGCAGCTCGAGCCATTCGGACAGCGCGTTGACGACGCTGACGCCCACCCCGTGCAGGCCGCCCGAAACCTTATAGGCATTGTCGTCGCTGGTATTCTCGAACTTTCCGCCGGCGTGCAGCTGGGTCATGATGACCTCGGCAGCGGAAATGCCCTCTTCGGCATGGATACCCGTGGGGATGCCACGGCCGTTATCCTCGACCGTCACCGAATTGTCGGGATTGAGCGTGATCAGCACGCGGTCGCAATGCCCGGCCAGCGCCTCGTCAATGGCATTGTCCGATACCTCGAACACCATGTGATGCAGGCCCGAACCGTCGTCGGTATCGCCGATATACATGCCCGGGCGCTTGCGGACCGCGTCCAGGCCCTTGAGGACCTTGATCGAATCCGCGCCATAGCTGTTGGTGTTGGCGGCGTTCTGGTTGTTCTCGGATGGGGTATTGCTCGTGTCTGTCATGAATTTGCCATAGCCGCGCGCCCCCGGAAACCCAAGCATTACCCGCCAGTTTTGCACATATTTTCGACGACGCTCGGGCCGGCATCTCTGCGATGTCCGCGCGCCTGCCGCAGCTTGCTTGAATGCGGGGCGCGAACGCTCTAGCAAGAGGTCATGAAAGCTGCGCTGCTGCCTCTTGCCCTTGTCCTGACGATCGTCGGATGCGCCGATCCGGAGCCTGCGCAGAAGCGCGAGCCTGGTGGCGTGCAGGCGGGCGAGCGGCTCGACGCTGCCGAGCCCAGCCCCACCGCGCGCGCAGTCAATATCGGCGAGGGCGGACCGCGTTTTGCGGCCTGTCAGGGCCGGGGACGCGTCGGCAACATGCGCGGGGATGCACTGCCGGTGCGTGACGCTCCGTTCGACGACGCCAAGCAGATCGGCGCGCTGGCCGAGGACGCGCACGTCTTCATCTGCACGCGCAGCCTCGATCAGCAATGGCTGGGCGTCGTCGTTGCGAGCGAGGATGGGGCCAAGCCTGCCGCGGTCTCCTCCACACCTGCCGCGGGCACCGAGCCCAGCGACGCCGCGCCCACCCCCGCATCCGGTGTCGATTGCGGGGTCACGGCGCCCGTACGCAACAAGCGCCCCTATTCCGGCCCATGCCAGAGCGGCTGGATCGAGAGCACCTTTGTCGCAGTGGTCGCGCGCTGAGCGTCTCGGCACTTTACGTTCACGATAACCTCTTTCTTCGCGAGCAACCTCCCGGCATAGTCGTGCCAAGGGCAGGCGAACTGCCAAGTGGAGAGGCATTGCATGGATATTCGCGCAGAACTGGAACAGGAATTCGGCAACTGGCCAGGCATCATCGCAGCCTGGGGTCGGCAGCGCCCGGATGCGCCCGCGCTCGATGACGGGACGAGCAAGATCAGCTGGGCCGAGCTTTCCTCGCGTGTCGATCGTATCGCCGCGCAACTGGTTGCCGATGGTCTTGCGAGGGGGCAGGCCGTCGCGATCCTCGGAACCACGTCGGTCGCCTATGCGCTGGCCTATCTCGGAGCGATCCGGGCAGGGGGCTGCGCTGCGCCGCTGACCACCAGCGCAACGCCGCGCCAGCTTGCCAACATGCTGGCGGATTCGGGCGCGATCCATCTGTTCATCGATCGCGAGAAACGTGCGGAGTTGATCGCCAGCGGCGTCGATCTGGGCAGCGCGCGTCACATCATGCTCGACGCGGCGGACGGCGACGCACCCGCGATGGACAGCTGGATGGCCACGTCGGGCACCGCGCCCGATATCGCACCGCCCGAGCCTGGCGATCCGTTCAACATCATCTATTCGAGCGGCACCACCGGAACACCCAAGGGCATCGTGCATTCGCATGGCATGCGCTGGCGCCAGTCGGTCGCGGGCTTCCAGTCGATCTACAGCGATGATGCACGTTCGATCCTCTCGACCCCGCTCTATTCGAACACGACGCTGGCGGTGTTTCTGCCGACGATGGTGCATGGCGGCCTCGCGCGGCTGATGGGCAAGTTCGATGTCGGCCAGTGGCTTCAGGCGGCCGAGGCGATGCGCGCTACGCATACGATGCTGGTGCCGGTGCAATATCAGCGACTGCTGTCCGACCCGGCCTTCGATACGCACGACCTGGCCTCGATGCAGATCAAGTTCTGTACCAGCGCGCCGTTCAGCGCAGAGCTGAAGGCCGAGGCACTGCGCCGCTTCCCCGGCGGGCTGGTCGAGATCTATGGCATGACCGAGGGCGGCGTCGTCTGCATGCTCCAGGCGCACAATTTCCCCGACAAGCTCCACACCGTCGGCCAGCCGGTCAAGGGTCACGAGCTGAAGGTGATCGACGAGAACGGAAACGAGCTGCCCCCCGGCTCCAAGGGCGAGATGGTGGGCCGATCGCCCACGATGATGAGCGGCTACAAGAACCAGCCCGACAAGACGCGCGAGATGGAATGGCGCGATGCCGACGGGAATCTCTGGTTCAAGATGGGCGATATCGGCATCATGGACGAGGATGGCTTCGTCCAGATCGTCGGCCGCGCCACGGACATGATCATCTCGGGCGGGTTCAACATCTATCCCAAGGACCTCGAAGAGGTGCTGATGCAGCAGCCGGGGGTCGCCGATGCGGCGGTGGTCGGCATGCCGTCGGAACGCTGGGGCGAGACCCCGGTCGGCTTCGTCGTCGCTTCGCCAGGGCATAAGCTCGACCTGGATGCGCTCCTGGCGACGGTCAATGCCGAGCTCGGCAAGACCCAGCGCCTGTCCGCGCTCTACCCGATCGACGAACTCCCTCGCAGCCATATCGGCAAGATCCTGAAAACCGATCTGCGCGCCATGCTGTCGGAGGGGGTATAGGGTTTCACGCCAAGCCGCGAAGGCGCGAAGAGGGCGCGCTCGCCACTGGACACGTCGGCACGTCCAAACTATCGGCTCACCCATGACCATCGCCCATGACGAATCCGTGCTGATTGTCGATTTCGGCAGCCAGGTGACGCAGCTTATCGCCCGCCGGGTGCGCGAGGCGGGGGTGTATAGCGAGATCGCCCCGTTCAGCAGCGCGGAAGCCGCGTTTCACCGGATGAAGCCCAAGGGGATCATCCTCTCGGGTGGCCCGGCTTCGGTGACCGAGGACGGCAGCCCGCGCGTTCCGGACGCGATCCTCAATTCGGGGCTCCCGATCCTCGGCATCTGCTACGGCCAGCAGACCCTGACCCAGCAGCTTGGCGGCACCGTCGAGGGCGGCGGCGAGAAGGG
>CAXRCQ010000188.1:0-15686 GCA_964228845.1 Blastomonas sp. | reverse complement strand
ATGATCGTCGAGCTGCTTGCGCATCAGGTCGACATCGATGCCCGGCCGACCGATGAAACGGCCGAGCGGCTGGCCGGTGATTGCCTCTTTCGAGCTGCCATGGACCAGGTCGATAAAGGCCGAATTGGCGGTGACGATCTGCATCTTGGCATCGGTCAGCACGAACGCATCGGGCATGCGCTCGATCAGCTCGGCCATCGGCCGGCGACCGCCGCCATCGACCACCGGACCATCGGGGCGCGACAGGCGGATCATGAACTGGCGGCCATTGTCCTGGCGGAAGGGCATGGCGGTGAGCGTCATCGGCGGTTCGCCTTCGCCCATGCTCACTTCCATCTCGCAATGCTCGCCGGTCGCAGTGGCTCCGCCCAATGCGGCGATCAGATCATCGCGCGAAAGGCCGCCGATGACATTGGCAAGGTCGCGATTGTCCAGGCTGCCGGGCTTGGCACCGAACAGCTGGTAGCTCGCCGGATTGGCAGCGGCAATGCGGCGCGTGGTCGAATCGATGATCAGCACCGGATCGGCGATCATGTCGAACAGCAGGCGGAAGCGTGCCTCGGTCTGGCGCAGCTTGAGATAATCGCGCTCGAGCGACTGCTGGGTCTGCAACAGGCGCTGCTGCAGGCTGGCCCAGGCACGCACGTCGCGGCCGATCGCCATGCGTGGCTTGCCCTCGCCCAGATCGACCAGCCGGTAATGGATGGGCAGGTTGCCATCGGGCCCCGGATGGTTGACCTGCCGCCAGCGCGCGGGCTTGTCAGACGGCTCGCTCGAGAGCATCTCGTTGATCTTGGGGCGGCTGTCGAGCGCAACCGTGTCCTCCCAGCGACGGCCTATCCAGCCGCTGAGGTCGGGCATGTCGTCTGCACTCACGGAAACATCGCTGATGACGCCGTTTTCATCCAGCGCCAGGGCGATATCGCCTGCGGCGAGCACCAATGCGAGTGCTGCGCCGATTTCCAGAGTGCCGACAACGCCTTTGAGGTCGCGAAAAGGCATGGCAGCTGCTGAAGGCTCGTCCTTGTTCATGCCGCGCCGGGTGCGGTCTTCAAAGCGAAAGCGCTGCGCGCTCTACCCCGGCAGATACCAGTTCATCGGCCAATGCCAGCGCAGCGGTGGCGTCGGCAGCGGTTCCGTCCGCACCCAGCTGGCGCGCAAGTTCGGGATCATAGCCAAGGGCCGGACCGCCGATCATGATTGCCACATTGGGATTGCAGGACACGCTTCTCATCGCCGTCAGCAGTTTGGGAACCTGGGCGATATAAAAGTCGGTGGTAACTGTCAATCCGATGACATCGAACGAGGACGAGCCGAGAGCCGCCAGGATATCGGACTGTTCGGGTTCGATCAGTGTCTCGACATCCCATCCGGCCCGCTGGAAGCATTCGCCGATCATCAGCGTGCCCAGGCTGTGCTGATCGCCCGGCATCGCGGTGAACAGTGCGCGGTTGCTCCTGAGGCTCCAGCCATCGGCGGGCGGAGCCCATACCGCGATCGTGCGCAGCAGCAGCTGCAGCCGCCACAATCCCATGGTGACGTCGACGAAATCGCACTCGTCGCGGTTCCACTTCTCGCCGAGTTCGCGTGCCGTTGGTGCAATCAGCTGGATGAACAGCGTCTCCGGCGCAACCTCATGGTCGAGATGCCCGATGATGATATCGGCCAGGGCATTGACCTCATGCGCCAGCACCTGATCGGCAAATTCGCGGATCGCCGCCTCGTCGAACAGAGGCGCCATGGTCGCAAAGCCCCTGCTGCCGGCACCGGGGCGCTGGTTGTCGTTGGATTGGGTGCCCGAAGTGTCGCGAAAGGTTTCGCCGCCGTCCGCAGCATGCTTGGCGGGCGTCACCATATGCGCGGGAGAATCGACCGGGAACTGTGCCATGCGGGGGTCATCCTGATGCACCATCAGCAACCTGGGGATGATTTCGTCTTCCACCAGGCGACCGACATCGACGTTCGGACCATGGCTTGCGAACCGATTCTGGCCGGTCTGCTCACCGTCCCAAGGCGAAGACTTCTTCCGCAACCGGGCGCTGCGGAATAGCTCTGTCGTGGACCTGATCAAATCGATTCCGAAAACCGAGGCCATTCAGACTCTCCTGGTCTTGTCGGTGCAACAGGCACCGGCCTCATGGCTGGAAACTTTCTCCGCGCTTACTCTCGCCAGGCCATGATCCTACGCCTGTCCAGAAGGCCTGACAACCTTAGATTTGTCAAGCGAGCTGTACGTCAATTTGTCTTGACACTTTTGCCGGGCGGGGCGTAGGTTTCCTGACTTGAAACGGGAGGCGTTCAAACGCTCATGCCATCGGAAAACCAGCCTGGAACTGCGGAGAACCGCAAGCTTGAGGGCGATCCGGTCGGTCGCCGCCAAGGGGTGGCGGGCGTTTCGCTCTACACGCCGGAAGAACGCCAGCGGCGCGATTCGAGTGTCTGGACGCTGGTCCAGGGCGTGCTGGCTCCGGTCCAGTTCCTGGTCTTTCTGGTCAGTCTCGCGCTGGTCGTGCGCTATTTCGGGACAGGCGAAGGCGCGTTTGCCGCCGACGCCTCGATCGTCGTCAAGACACTGACGCTCTACACCATCATGATCACCGGCTCGATCTGGGAGAAAGTGGTGTTCGGCAAATGGCTGTTCGCCCCCGCCTTCTTCTGGGAGGACGTGTTCTCGATGCTCGTGCTGGCGCTGCACACCGCCTATCTGGTGATGCTGTTCGCCGGCATCGGCACGACGGGCGAGCGCATGGGCGTCGCGCTGGCGGGCTATGCCGCCTATATCGTCAACGCCGCGCAATTCCTGTGGAAGTTGCGCATGGCGCGGTTGCAGGGCGCGAGCGCCCCAGAGTCGTCGCCCCGACTGGCGGTGGCGCAATGATCGCCGCGGCACCCCCCGTCCGCGATCAGGCCGTGCTCGATCAGGGCTGTGCCTCGGCACCCGTTCTTCGCGAACGCGGCCAGCGCGAGGTGTTTTGCGGGCTCACCGGCATCGTCTGGCTGCACCGCAAGATGCCCGACGCGTTCTTTCTCGTCGTCGGATCGCGCACCTGCGCGCATCTGCTGCAGTCGGCCGCCGGCGTGATGATCTTTGCCGAGCCGCGCTTTGCCACCGCGATCATCGAGGAACGCGATCTGGCCGGACTGGCCGATGCCAATGAAGAGCTCGACCGCGTCGTCCGCCGCCTGCTCGCGCGCCGCCCCGAAATCCGCACCCTGTTCCTGGTCGGTAGCTGCCCGTCCGAGGTCATCAAGCTCGATCTCGCACGCGCTGCGCAGCGGCTGGCGGGCGCGTTCCTGCCCGATGTGCACATCGTCAACTATTCGGGACGCGGCATCGAGACCACCTTCACCCAGGGCGAGGATGCGTGCCTCGCCGCGCTGGTGCCGTTCATGCCCGAGCCCGCCGCCGGTGCCGAACCGCAATTGCTGATCGTCGGCGCGCTGCCCGATATCGTCGAGGACCAGTTGCTGCGGCTGGTGCGCGATCTGGGCATCACCAATGTCGCGTGCCTGCCCGCGCGTTCGTCGCGCGACCTGCCGCCGGTGGGGCCGAACACCCGCTTCCTGCTCGCGCAGCCGTTTCTCGGCGAAACCGCGCAGGCGCTGGAGGATCGCGGCGCCGTGCATCTGGCCGCGCCCTTCCCGTTCGGCGCAGAGGGTACCACGGAGTGGCTGCACGCCGCCGCGCGCGCCTTCGGCGTGGACGAGATGCATTTCCGCAGCGTCGTCGCGCCGGGCCGCGAACGCGCCAAGCGCGCGCTCGAGCACAGCCGCGCGCAGCTCGAAGGCAAGAGCATCTTCTTCCTGCCCGATTCGCAGCTCGAACTGCCGCTCGCGCGCTTCCTGCACCGTGAACTGGGCATGGTGCCGGTCGAGGTCGGCACGCCCTATCTGCACCGCGCGCACATGGCCGCGGAGCTGGCGCAGCTGCCCGACACCACGGTCATCAGCGAAGGCCAGGATGTCGATCGTCAGCTCGACCGGGTGCGCGCATCCAGGCCCGATATCACCGTGTGCGGCCTGGGCCTTGCCAATCCGCTCGAGGCGGAGGGCTTCACCACCAAATGGGCGATCGAGCTGGTCTTCTCGCCCATCCATGGTTTCGACCAGGCGGGCGATCTTGCCGAACTGTTCGCGCGGCCGATCCGTCGCCGCGACGTGTTGAGAGTTTAGGGCCATGCAGCTGTCGGTCTGGACCTATGAAGGGCCCCCTCATATCGGGGCAATGCGGGTGGCGACCGGCATGACCGATGTGCACTATCTGCTGCACGCGCCGCAGGGCGATACCTATGCCGACCTGCTGTTCACGATGATCGAGCGGCGCGGCAAGCGTCCACCGGTTACCTATACCACCTTTCAGGCGCGCGATCTGGGCAAGGACACGGCCGAGCTGTTCCAGTCCGCCGCGCGCGATGCCGTGGCGCGGTTTCAGCCCGCTGCCATGCTGGTCGGGGCCTCGTGCACCGCCGAACTGATCCAGGACGATCCTGCCGGAATGGCGCAGGCGATGCGCCTTGATATACCCGTCATTCCACTGGAGCTGCCCAGCTATTCCCGCAAGGAGAACTGGGGCGCTTCGGAGACTTTCTACCAGATAGTCAGAACTCTCGCGGTCGGGGACTCCTCCCGCCCCGCACCGTGCCAGGCAGGTTCTCCGCGTCCCAAAGCGAACCTGCTTGGGCCGAGCGCACTGGGTTTTCGCCACCGCGACGATATCGTCGAAGTGTCGAAGATACTCGCTGCGCTCGGCGTAGAGATCAATGTCACCGCGCCCCTGGGGGCAGGCGCGGCGGACATCGCCCGGATAGGGGAGGCCGATTTCAACATCGTGCTCTATCCGGAAATCGCCGATACGGCGGCGCGCTGGCTCGAGCGCAATTTCCGCCAGCCGTTCACGAAGACCGTTCCCATCGGCCATGGCGCGACGATCGACTTCATCCACGAAGTCGCGAGGCTGGCAGGCGTCGATCCCGCGCCCGCGCTCGACATGGCCGAGGCGCGGATGCCGTGGTGGAGCCGCTCGGTCGATTCGACCTACCTCACCGGCAAGCGCGTCTTCATCTTCGGCGATGCGACCCATGCCATTGCCGCTGCCCGCGTGGCGCGCGACGAGCTCGGCTTCGTGGTCTGCGGCCTGGGCTGCTATAACCGCGAATTCGCGCGCGACCTGCGCGCTGCGGCTGCCGATCATGGCGTCGAGCCGCTGATCACCGACGATCATCTCGAGGTCGAGGAAGCGATCGCCGCCGCGCATCCCGAGCTTGTGCTGGGCACGCAGATGGAACGGCATATCGCCAAGCGGCTGTCGATCCCCTGCGCGGTCATCTCCGCGCCGGTGCATGTCCAGGATTTCCCCGCCCGGCACAGCCCGCAAATGGGCTTCGAGGGCGCGAACGTGCTGTTCGACAGCTGGGTCCATCCGCTGGTCAGGGGGCTCGAAGAGCATCTGCTGACGATGTTCCGCGACGATTTCGAGTTTCACGACGGGGCGGGGGCGAGTCACCTGCACGGCGGCGCGCCCAAAAATCCTCCCCTGCAAGGGGAGGTGGCTCGCGTCAGCGAGACGGAGGGGTATCCCCCTGCCGAGGGCGTGACACCCCTCCACCCGCCTGCGGCCGGTCCCCCTCCCCTTGCAGGGGAGGATGTGCAGCTCCTCGAACGCACGCTGTGGACCGCCGAGGCCGAGGCCGAGCTCAAGAAGATCCCGTTCTTCGTTCGCGGCAAGGCGCGGCGCAATACCGAGCGCTTCGCCGAGGAGCGCGGCCTTGCGACCATCTCTCTCGAAACCCTGTATGATGCAAAGGCGCATTATGCCCGGTAAAGCGCGCCCAACTTCGGCCCAGGGCCGCAATGCCGCGATCCGCGTGGTGTTCGTCACGCTCGACAACCATCTGTCGGGCGCGGTGGACCGGGCCGAGGCGCAGCTGGTCCGGGACATGCCGGGCCTGTCGATCGGCTTCCACGCCGCCGCCGACTGGGGCCGCGATCCCGGCGCGCTTGATGCGGCGCGCGCCGACATATCCCGCGCCGATATCGTCATCGCGACGATGCTGTTCCTCGAGGATCATGTCCGCGCGATCCTGCCCGCGCTCGAGGCGCGGCGCGAACAGTGCGATGCGATGCTGGGGCTGATGTCCGCGGGCGATATCGTCAAGCTGACGCGGATGGGCGGATACCGGATGGATGCGCCCGCGCGCGGGCCGCTGGCACTGCTCAAGAAGCTGCGCGGCTCACCAAAGCCCGGCGGCAATTCGGGCGCGGGGCAGATGAGGATGCTGCGCCGCCTGCCCAAGATTTTGAAATTCATTCCCGGCACCGCGCAGGACGTGCGCCATTATTTCCTGACGCTGCAATACTGGCTGGCAGGCAGCGACGACAATGTCGTCTCGATGGTGCGCGGGCTGATCGACCGCTATGCCGCAGGCGAGCGCGCCGCGCTCAAGGGCACCACCCCCGCCCAGGCACCGCGCGACTATCCCGAGATCGGCCTCTATCACCCGACCTTGCCCGAGCGCATCACCGAGGATGCCGCGCGCCTGCCGCAGAGCAAGAGCGCGACCGGGACAGTCGGCGTGCTGCTGCTGCGTTCGTACCTGCTCGGCAAGGATGCCGGCCATTATGACGGCATGATCGCCGCGCTCGAGGCGCGCGGGCTCAATGTCGTTCCCGCCTTTGCCAGCGGCCTCGACGGCCGTCCGGCGGTGGCGCGATATTTCGTGCGCGATGGCCGCCCGGTCGTCGATGCGGTGATCAACCTCACCGGTTTCTCGATGGTCGGCGGCCCTGCCTATAACGATGCGGCGGCGGCGGAAGAGGTGCTCGCGGGGCTCGATCTGCCCTATATCGCCGCGCACCCGATCGAGTTCCAGAGCCTCGAGCAATGGGGTTCGCGCCACCAGGGGCTGTTGCCGCTCGAAGCGACGATGATGGTCGCGATTCCCGAACTTGACGGCGCAGTGCTGCCGCATGTCTTCGGGGGTCGCTCGGACGGCTCGGGCGAGGCTTGCCAGGGTTGCGCCCGTGGCTGCGTGTTCACCGCGCCCGATGCGATGCGCGCGATGCAGAGCTGCCCCGAGCGCGCCGAGGCGCTGGCGGCCAAGGTCGAAGCACTGGTCGCGCTGCGCCGGTCGGAGCGCGCGAAGCGCAAGCTCGCGATCATCCTGTTCAACTTCCCGCCCAATGCCGGGGCGACGGGCAGCGCAGCGCACCTTGCCGTATTCGAATCGCTCCACGCGACGCTGCACCGGCTGGCGGCGGAAGGCTATGACTGCAAGCCGCCGGCGACGGTCGATGCCCTGCGCGATGCGGTGCTCAAGGGCAATGCCGACCGGTTCGGATCGGATGCCAATGTCGCGGTGCGCATCTCGACCGACGACCATGTCTGCAACGAGCCGCATCTGCGCGCGATCGAGAAGCAATGGGGGCCTGCTCCCGGCAAGATCCAGAGCGATGGCTGGTCGATCCATGTGCTCGGCAAGCAGTTCGGCAACGTGTTCGTCGGCGTCCAGCCCAGCTTCGGCTATGAGGGCGACCCGATGCGGTTGCTGTTCGACGGCGATTTCGCCCCGACGCACGCCTTTGCCGCCTTCTATCGCTGGATTCGCGAGGAATTTCGTGCCGACGCGCTGCTGCATTTCGGCACGCACGGTGCGCTCGAGTTCATGCCGGGCAAGCAGGCCGGGCTGTCGGGCGATTGCTGGCCCGACCGGCTGCTGGGCAGCCTCCCCAATTTCTATCTCTATGCCGCGAACAACCCGTCCGAGGCGATCATCGCCAAGCGGCGCTCGGGCGCGACGATCGTCTCGTATCTCACCCCGCCGCTCGCGCAGGCGGGGCTGTACAAGGGCTTTGCCGATCTGAAGGCGCTGGTCGAACGCTGGCGCGCCCTGGCAGGCGAGGGCGTCGAGCGTGCCGCGCTCGAAGTCATGATTCGCGATGCCGCGACCGCGCTCGACATCGATGGCAGCGATATCTCCGCGCTGGCGGGCAACCTCTACGAGCTCGAACGCGCGCTGATCCCGTTCGGGCTGCATGTGCTCGGCAGCCAGCCGCAAGGCGAGGAGCGCGCGGCGTTTCTCGATGCGCTGACCGCTGGCGAAGGCGGCGAGGGTCGCGCCGAACTCGATGCCAGGCTCGCCGCCAATGACGAGCTGGGCGCGCTGATCCACGCGCTCGATGGCGGCTATGTCCGCCCCGCGCCGGGCGGCGACATATTGCACAATCCTCAGGTTCTGCCGACCGGCCGCAACACGCACGGCTTCGACCCGTTCCGCATCCCCAGCGCCTTTGCCTGCGTCACCGGCGCGGCGCAGGCCGATGCGCTGCTCGCCCGGCATGTCGAGGCGGGCGAACCGCTGCCCGAAAGCATCGCGATGGTGCTGTGGGGCACCGACAACCTCAAGAGCGAAGGTACGCAAGTCGCGCAGGCGCTGCACCTGATGGGCGCGCGCCCGCGCTTCGACACCTATGGCAGGCTTGCGGGCGCGGAGCTGATCCCGCTGGCAGAGCTGGGCCGCCCGCGCATCGATGTCGTCGCGACCTTGTCGGGCGTGTTCCGCGACCTGCTGCCGCTGCAGACACGGATGATCGCGGAAGCCGCCTGGCTCGCCTCGACCGCCGAGGAGCCCGAAGCGCTCAACTTCATCCGCAAGCATTCGCTCGCCCATGCCGCCCAGATGGGCTGCGACATGGACACCGCCGCGCTGCGCGTCTTCTCGAACGCCGAAGGCGCGTACGGTGCGCAGGTCAACATGATGATCGACGGCGGTGCCTGGGCCGATCCCGACGAGCTCGCCGAAGCGTTCGAGACGCACAAGGGCTATGCCTATGGTCGCTCGGGTGCACCGATGAAGCAGCGCGAACTGCTCGAGACCGCGCTCGCATCGGTCGAATTCACCTATCAGAATCTCGATTCGGTCGAGCTCGGCGTCACCGATATCGACCAATATGTCGACGCGCTGGGCGGCGTCAGCCGCTCGGTGACGCGCGCGCGCGGCGGCAAGGCGGCCCCGGTGTACATCGTCGATGCGACCGAAGGCGCGGCCAGGGTCCGCACGCTGGCCGAACAGATCGACCGCGAGACGCGCACCCGGATGCTCAACCCGAAATGGTACGAGGGCATGTTGCGCCACGGTTTCGAGGGCGTTCGCCAGATCGAGGGGCATGTGACCACGACCATGGGCTGGTCGGCGACGACCGGCGAGGTCGCGCCCTGGGTCTTCCAGCAGATCAGCGAGACCTATGTGCTCGATGCAGACATGCGCGCGCGGCTTGCCACGCTCAACCCCAAGGCTTCGGCCCGGGTGGCGGAACGGCTGCTCGAGGCATGCGACCGCCGGCTTTGGGAACCGGATGCCGCAACCCTGGCGGCGCTCCGCGCTGCCGCAGACGATATCGAGGACAGGCTGGAAGGCCTGATCGCAGCAGAATGACGGGAGAGAGTTGATGGCATTGCTCGAACGAGGCACGGCACCGCCCAGCGATGGCGAAGGCAGCGTCCAGGTGGCGCTCGACCCGCGCGACGAGATTCAGGGCGCAAAGGTGATCGCGGTCTACGGCAAGGGTGGCATCGGCAAGTCGACGACCTCGTCAAACCTCTCCGCTGCGTTGTCGCTGCTCGGCAAGCGCGTGCTGCAGATCGGCTGCGATCCCAAGCATGACAGCACGTTCACGCTCACAAAGAAGCTGATGCCGACGGTGATCGACGTGCTCGAGACGGTGGATTTCCATCACGAGGAACTGCGGCCCGAGGATTACATGTTCGAGGGCTTCAACGGCGTGATGTGCGTCGAGGCGGGCGGTCCGCCGGCGGGCACCGGCTGCGGCGGCTATGTCGTGGGGCAGACGGTCAAGCTGCTCAAGCAGCACCATCTGCTCGAGGATACCGATGTCGTGATCTTCGACGTGCTGGGCGATGTGGTGTGCGGCGGCTTTGCCGCGCCGCTGCAGCATGCCGAGCGCGCCGTCGTGGTCGCCGCCAATGATTTCGACAGCATCTTCGCGATGAACCGCATCGTTGCTGCCATCAAGGCCAAGTCGAAGAATTACGACGTGCGGATGGCGGGCGTGATCGCCAACCGCTCGGCCGCGACCGACGAGATCGACCGGTTCAACGAGGCGACGGGCCTCAGGCGGCTCGCGCATTTCCCCGATCTCGACGCGATCCGCCGCAGCCGCCTCAAGAAATGCACGATCTTCGAGATGGATTCGACTCCCGAGATCGAGGCGGTGAAGAACGAATATCTGCGCCTCGCCGCAACGCTCTGGGCGGGCACCGATGCGCTCGACGCGATGCCGATGAAGGATCGCGACATATTCGAGTTCCTGGGCTTCGAATGATGGCGAGCCAGGCACCCCGCTCCACCTATGACGCCTATCGCGGGCGGCTGGAGGATTATTTCGACCGCACCGCGCGGCAGAACTGGGTCGATCTGACGAGCGACGCCAAGGTCAGCGGCATCCGCGCCACGGTGCGCGCGGGCCGCGACCGGATGCGCGCGATGCTGCTCGACTGGCTGCCTTATGATCTCAAGGGCAAGCGCATCCTCGATGCCGGTTGCGGCACCGGCGCGCTGGCCGTCGCTGCTGCTCAGCTCGGCGCAGAGGTGGTCGCGATCGATATCTCGCGCGGGCTGGTCGATGTCGCGCGCGAGCGGGCACCCTCGGGCCTGTCGATCGACTGGCGCGTGGGTGACATGCTCGACCCGGCGCTCGGCCATTTCGACCATGTCGTCGCGATGGACTCGCTCATCCACTATGAAACCGGCGATATTGTCGATGTACTCGCGGCGCTTGCCGACCGGGCTCCGTCGATCGCCTTCACTTTCGCACCGCGGACACCCTTGCTCGCGGCGATGCATGCCACCGGGAAGCTCTTTCCCAAATCGGATCGCGCACCCGCGATCGTCCCGGTGGCCGAAGCGAAGCTGCAGAGACTGCTTGCCCAGCGTCTCCCCGGCCATGGCATCGCCGCGAGCGAACGCATTGTTAGCGGTTTCTATACCAGCCACGCGATGCTGGTGGCGCGCGGATGAGCCTGTCGGGCGCCTCGACCCGGTTCTTCGCCGGACTTGGCACGCAGTTCCTGCCGTTCGCCGATGCGGCGAGCGCGGAGCTGCCGATGGGCCGGTTGTTGCGCCTGTCGCTGTTCCAGGTGACGGTGGGCGTGGCGACGGTGCTGCTCAACGGCACATTGAACCGCGTGATGATCGTGGAACTCGGCACACCGGCATGGCTGGTCGCGCTGATGATCGCGATCCCGCTGCTCGTCGCGCCCTTCCGCGCGCTGATCGGGCACAAGTCGGATTATCACAAGTCGATGCTCGGCTGGCGGCGCGTGCCCTATATCTGGTTCGGATCGCTGCTGCAGTTCGGCGGCCTCGCGATCATGCCCTTCGCGCTGCTGCTGCTGTCGCGCGGCGACACCTTCACCATCGGCATGATCGCGGGCGCGCTCGCCTTCCTGCTCACAGGGCTCGGCATGCACACCACGCAGACCGCGGGCCTGGCGCTGGCGACCGATCTTGCGCCCGAGGATACCCGCCCGCGCGTCGTCGCGCTGATGTTCGTGATGCTGCTGGTCGGCATGATGGGCGCGGCGTTCGTGATGGGCTCGCTGCTCGCCGATTTCAGCGCCACGCGGCTGGTCGCGATCGTGCAGGGCGCGGCGATGTTCACCATGGCGCTCAACGTCATCGCGCTGTGGAAGCAGGAGGCGCGCGCGCCCTCGACCACCCGGCCCGAGCGCGCAACGCCGAAATTCTCGGTCGTCTGGCGCGAGTTCACCTCCGAGGCGCGCAACGCCCGGCTGCTGCTTGCGATCGGCTGCGGGACCGCGGCGTTCAGCATGCAGGACGTGCTGCTCGAACCCTTTGGCGGCGAGGTTCTGGGCATGTCGGTAGGGGCGACCACCTCGCTCACCGGCCTGTGGGCGTTCGGCATGCTCGCCGCCTTTGCCTGGGCGGCGCGGCGGCTGGGGGCAGGGGCCGATCCGCTGCGGCTCGCAGGCTTCGGTGCGGCGATCGGCATGCTCGCCTTTGCGATGATCCTGTTTGCAGCGCCGCTCGAGGCGAGTTTCCTCGTTTTTGGGGGCGCACTGACCATCGGGCTTGGTGCAGGCCTGTTCTCGGTCGGGACGCTGAGCGCGATCATGGCGATTGCGGGAAGCGGCAGGCACAAGGGATCGGGCCTGGCGCTCGGCGCATGGGGCGCGGTGCAGGCCAGCGCTTCGGGGCTGGCGGTCGCCGCCGGAGGCCTGATCCGCGATGCCGTCTCCTCGCTCGCGCTCGCCGACCGCATCGGCGAGACGCTCGCGTACCGGGCGACCGGATATGGCACCGTCTATCTGATCGAAATCGTCCTGCTACTCGTCACCATGGTCGTGCTTGGCCCGCTTGTCGGGGGCCAGCTGATCGATGAATCCGCCCCGCCAACGCGGTTCGGCCTCACCGAATTTCCGACATGAGGGTCTTGAAGAAGAGAGGTAAGCGCCATGTTTAACGGCAATATCGTGGGGAATATCGATGTCGCATCGATCGCCTTCTGGGCGTTCGTGCTGTTCTTCATCGGGCTGATCTATTATCTCAGGCGCGAGGACCGGCGCGAGGGCTTTCCGCTCGAGGACGACCTGACCGGGCGTTCGCTGGGCATGGGCGGGCCGCTGCTGCACGCCAGCCCGAAGACCTTCAAGCTGCCCTTCGGCCGCGGCACGGTGACCACGCCGACCATCGGCAAGGAAAGGTTCGACATTGCCGGACGCCGGGTCAGCCCGTTCCCCGGTGCACCCTATGTGCCCACCGGCAACCCGCTGACCGACTGCATCGGCCCCGCCGCCTATGCCGAGCGCAGCCGCCTTCCCGATATCGACGCCTTCGGCAACAACCGCATCGTGCCGATGGCGCTAGAGCCCAGCTTCTCGATCGCGCGCGGTGATCCCGATCCGCGCGGCATGACCGTGATCGGTGCCGATGGTGCGGTTGCGGGCACCGTCGCCGAAATCTGGGTCGACCGCTCGGAGCACCAGGTGCGCTATCTCGAGGTCGTTACCGCCGAGGGCGTGCATGCCCTCGCGCCGATGCCGATGGCCAAGATCCGCCGCTCGGCGCGCCAGATCGTGGTCGATGCGATCAACGCCGCGCAGTTCGCCGGATGCCCGCAGGTCGAAACGCCCGGACAGATCAGCCGCTACGAGGAAGACAAGATCTCGGGCTATTTCGGCGGCGGCTATCTGTACGCTAACCGCGCCCGGCAGGAGCCGCTGATATGATCACCGAATATGACGACGAGCCCGTCCGGGGTCTGCCCGGCGAGCTCCCGCAAGGGGAGACCCTGCTCTGGCAGGGCTCGCCCGACTGGCGGTTGCTGGCGCGCAGCGCGTTCTTCACGCGCATCGTCGGTCTGTATTTCGCCGGTCTGGTCGCGCTCGCCATATACAATGGCAGCACCGGCGGGGTGATCGCGACGATCATCGCTGGCGTTCTCGGTATCGGGCTGCTGATGCTCTATGCCTGGGCGGTGGCGCGGACCACCGTGTACACGCTGACCAGCAAGCGCGTGGTGCTGCGCATCGGCGTCGCGCTCAACATGTGCATCAACCTCCCGCTCGCCAAGATCGGCGGCGCCAACCTGCGCGCGCTCGGCCCGGTCGAGGGCGATCTGGCACTGCAGCTGATCGGCCCGCATAATCTGGGCTATCTGGTGCTCTGGCCGCATGCGCGCCCATGGAAGCTCGGCCATCCCGAGCCGATGCTGCGCGCGCTGCCCGATGCGGCGGTGGTGGGCGAGCGCCTGGCGCGCGCCGTTGCGGCGATCGCGCCGGTCGATCGCGCGCAGCAGGCCAGTGCCGCAGCGGGCGAGGGAGTGCCTGCGCATCTTCAGGGAGCCATCGCATGACCAGCGCATCGCACGGCCATAGCCACAACCATTCGCACGGCGGCCATGGCCATAGCCATGAGAATACCGTGCCCAAGGGCGCGCTGGTGATGGCGTGCGGGGTGGTGCTGTTCACGCTGGCGCTGACCAGCGCGACCCAGCTCGGCTGGATCGCGCCGTCGCCTTCGGCCAGCGAAATCCGCGCGGCCGAAGCGGCCACACCGCTCCAATCGCGCGTGCTGCGCTTTGCCGATGCGCAGAACGGCAAGGTCATGGTGACCGATGCCGTCACCGGCCAGACGGTGCACGTCTATGGCGAAGAGGGCAGCGGTTTCATCCGCGGCGTGCTGCGCGGCATGGGCCGGGGCCGCCATGTGCGCGGCATTCCGATGGATGCGCCGTACGAGCTCAACCACTGGAGCGACGGATCGCTCTCGCTCACCGATACCGCGACCAACCGCGTGATCGAGCTGGGTGCGTTCGGCCCGACCAACCGCGCGACGTTCCAGGCGCTGCTGAAATGATGAACCTGCTGCGCCAGCCTTCCTTCGATACGCCCTGCCGCATCCAGGTGGAGCAGAGCGAGGCGCATTTTCACGCGCATGTCGAACTGGACGGCGATGTCGCGATCCAGCCGGGCGATAAGGTGCGCGTGCACGGCGACCCGATCATTGTCGGATTTGGCGAGTCAATTTTGATCCAGCGCATGGCGACGGTGCACCCGGCGGGTCCATTGCTGCGCGCATGGACGAAGCTGACCGCGATGGGTGAGCTCAAGGAACTGTACGAGGTCAGCTTCACCACCAGCCGGTGGTGAGCGCGGATGTTCAGACAAACAACGGGAGTGGTGCGATGAACATGCAGACAAAGGTCAAGGCGGCAGGCGCAGCGACCTCGGCCGACACGCCCGATACCCTGGCGCTGGCGACGCAGGAGACGGTGCTAAGCCCGCGCTTCTACACCACCGATTTCGATGCGCTGGATGCGATCGACGTCAGCCTTGTGCGGGCCGAATGGGACCAGCTGATGGCCGACATGGAAGGCGACCCCAACAAGGCGCATTTCCGCCGCTCCGAAAGCTTCGACGGCGTCATCGAATCGCTCGAACCCGGGTTGCGGCGCGAGTTCATCGATTTTCTGGTGAGCTCGCTGACCTCGGAATTTTCCGGCTGCATCCTCTATGCCGAGATTGCGCGGCGGACCAGGAATCCCGACGTCAAGAAGCTGTTCAAGCTGCTCGCGCGCGACGAGAGCCGCCATGCCGGATTCATCAACGAGGTGCTCAAGGATGCCGGGATCGGCATCGATCTGAGCTTCCTCACCAAGACCAAGAAATACACCTTCTTCAAGCCGAAGTTTATCTTCTACGCGGTCTATCTGTCCGAGAAGATCGGCTATGCGCGCTATATCGCGATCTACCGGCATCTCGCGCGCAACCCGGAAAACCGCTTTCACCCGATCTTCAACTGGTTCGAGCAATGGTGCAACGACGAGTTCCGCCATGGCGAGGCGTTCGCGATGCTCCTCCACGCGGACCCCAAGCTGCTGACCGGCCTCAATCGCTACTGGATCAAGTTCTTCATCCTCTCGGTCTACGCGACCATGTACGTGCGCGACCATAGCCGCCCGGTGTTCCACGCGGCGCTGGGCGTCGACCCCACCGATTACGACTATCGCGTGTTCGACATCTGCACCGCGATCAGCCGCCAGGTCTTCCCGGTCGAGATCGATACCGATAATCCGGCATTGCGCGCGCAGATGGAAAAGCTGCGCCTGGCATCGGACCGGATCGCGGCGGGCAAGGCACGCGGCGGCAT
>CAXRCQ010000187.1:0-29143 GCA_964228845.1 Blastomonas sp. | reverse complement strand
CCTCGTGGCTGTGGAAGAATTTCGACCCGCCGGGATCGCCCTGGCGGCCCGAGCGGCCGCGCAGCTGGTTGTCGATGCGCCGGCTTTCGTGACGCTCCGTGCCGACGACGTAGAGGCCACCGGCCTTGAGCACGACCTCGCGCGCGGCGGCGACCTCGGCGCGGATGGCCGCGATGCGCGTCTCGCGTTCAGCAGGATCCGCGACATCCGCAAGTTCGTGGCGCACGCGCATGTCGAGATTGCCGCCGAGCTGGATGTCGGTACCGCGGCCCGCCATGTTGGTGGCGATGGTCACCGCACCCAGACGGCCTGCCTGCGCCACGATATGCGCTTCCTGCTCATGGAAGCGCGCGTTGAGCACGCTGTGCTTGACGCCTTCCTTGTGCAGGAATTCGGACAGCATTTCCGACTTCTCGATCGACACGGTACCCACCAGCACCGGCTGACCGGTCTCGTATTTCTCGCGGATCGCCTTGGCGATCGCCTGGAACTTGTCGGTCGTGTTCTTGTAGAACTCGTCCTCCTCGTCGATGCGGCGGATCGGGTTGTTGGTCGGGATGGTGACCACGTTCATCTTGTAGATGTCGTAGAATTCGGCCGCTTCGGTCGCTGCCGTGCCGGTCATGCCCGACAGCTTGGGATACATGCGGAAATAGTTCTGGAAGGTGATCGAGGCGAGCGTCTGGTTCTCGGGCTTGATATGCACGCCCTCTTTCGCCTCGACCGCCTGGTGCAGACCGTTCGACCAGCGGCGACCGTCCATCATGCGCCCGGTAAACTCGTCGATGATGACGATCTGGTCGTCCTTGACGATATAGTCGATGTCGCGCTTGAACATCACATTGGCCTTGAGCGCCTGGTCAAGGTGATGGACGATCTGCGTGTTTTCGACATCATAGAGGTTGCTGCCGGTGAGCAGACCCGCCTCTTCGAGCAGGCGTTCGGCCTTTTCGGTGCCGTCCTCGGTCAGGATCACCGAACGCGATTTCTCGTCCTTCTCGTAATCCGCCTCGTCGAGCTTGAGCACGATCGCGTTGACCGCGATGTACATTTCGGACTTGTCGTCGGTCGGGCCGGAAATGATCAGCGGAGTCCGCGCTTCGTCGATCAGGATCGAATCAACCTCGTCGACCACCGCGAAATTGTACGGGCGCTGCACCATCTGGCTGCGCTCGTGCTTCATGTTGTCGCGCAGATAATCGAAGCCGAGCTCGTTATTGGTCGCATAGGTGATGTCTGCGGCATAGGCCTCGCGCCGCTGCGTCTCGTTGAGATTGGGCACGATCACGCCGGTGGTCAGCCCCAGGAAGCGATAGACCTGGCCCATCCATTCGGCGTCGCGCGCGGCGAGATAGTCGTTCACCGTGACGACGTGCACGCCCTTGCGCTCGATGGCGTTCAGGTAACAGGCGAGCGTCGCAACCAGCGTCTTGCCCTCGCCGGTGCGCATTTCGGCGATCTCGCCGCGATGAAGCACAATGCCGCCGACCATCTGGACATCGAAATGGCGCATGCCGAGCGTGCGGATCGAGGCTTCGCGGACGGTGGCAAAGGCTTCGGGCAGGATGTCGTCGAGCGTCTCTCCCGCTTCGAGGCGCGCGCGGAACTTGAGCGTCTGGTCGCGCAGTTCCTCGTCGGACATGGGGGAAATCTGCGGCTCGAAAGCGTTGATCTTGTCGACGATCTTGAGCAGGCCCTTGACATAACGGTCGTTGGCAGAGCCGAAAAGCGATTTGGCGATGGCGCCGAGCATGGCGGTAATTCCTTGGAAAATTTATGAGAAGCGGTCGAACGCCAGCCGCGCGCGCGCAAGTCTGGCTGGCCCCGATCAAGGCAGGGCTTTGGACGCATCATGGGACGCGCCGAATGCGGGGTTTATTGCAGCAAGCGGTCCGAACGATGGACGGTGCGTGGCGCGATGCGATTTGTGCGCGCGATAAGACGGTGCTGGGTGGGACGCAATGCCACCACCAGCGGCAAGAGCGCGGCGACGAGCAAAACCGCAGCACCAACCACCGCCTGACGATCCTCGGCGAGAAGCTGCGAGTCTCGAACGACACCATTGCCCGCCGCCATGGCCGGATCGGCCAGGCGCACGCCGTCGCTCACGGAAAATCCGGTCAGCAGTGCAAGCAGGGCAAGGAGCAGTTTCACTGGGAGCAAGTCATCCTGTCGAGCCGGTTACATAGGCAATGGCAGGCCGTTCGTCCATGGCCTTGCGCGGATGGTCATGCCTGTTCCGGCTCGGGACCCACCGCCTGCGGATCGAAGGCCTCGGAATCTACCGCGCCGAAGCTGAGGTGCATTCCCGCCCTCATACTGCCGGCCTCCATCTGGAGTTCCAGCCGCTCGCAGTCTCGCCTGCGGAATTCCTCGACCACGCGGTCGGCAACGATCGGGTCGATGCCGGTGCGCAGCAGCGCGGTATGCGCGAGCTTGACCGAGGATTCGAACAGCTCGCGCTGCGCCGCCGCGATCGGCGCGTGCTTGAGCGCGAGCAGCTGGCGGCGGTCGTTCGCGCGCACGAAGATCTTCGCATCGGGAAAGGCATGCGCGATCGGTTCGACCTGATCGGGGCCGAAATTCTTGTCGTCCATGCAGAACAGCAGCGCGCCCGCACCTTCCGCCCCCGCGCGTCGCAACAGGTCGATCCGCGTACCATCGCCATAGAAGACCTTGCGCCCGAATTCGCCGCTCAACCGGATCTGGTCGGGGTTGATGTCGATCAGCGTGACGGAAATGCTGGCACCGGCAAAGATCTGTGCCACCGCCTGGCCGAACCGGCCATGGCCGATGACGATCGCGCTCGACTGGCGCGCCTGTTCGGGATCGACCATGTCCTCGGTTCCAGAGCCGCGCACGCCGCCGAACAGCCGTGTCGTCAGCATCAGGAAAGGCGTCGTCGCCATCGACAGGGTGACGATCGCGCCAAAGCGGCTCGCGGCGGAGGGTTCGATCAGCAAAGCCGCCTGCGCCTCGGCGAACAGCACGAAGGCGAACTCGCCGCCCTGGCTGAGCAGCAGGCCGAGCACGAAGGCGGCGCGGTTCTCCATCCCGAAAGCCTTGGCAATGCCGAAGATGATCGCGACCTTGATCGCCACCAAAGCCAGCGCCATCGCGACGATGAACATCGGATCGGCCATGATCACGCCGATATCGAGCATCATGCCGACGCCGAGGAAGAACAGCCCGAGCAGGATCGACCGGAACGGGTCGATATCCGCCTCCAGCTCGTGCCGGAAGGGCGAGTCCGCCAGCATCACGCCAGCGATGAACGCGCCCAGCGCCGCTGACAGGCCGATCGAGTGCATCAGTGCCGCGCTACCGAACACCGCGAACAGCCCGGCAACGATGAACAGCTCGCGCTCGGCGACCTTGCCGATCAGCTTGAGCAGCGGAGCAAGACCATAGCGCCCGGCAATCACCAGCCCGCCGATCGCGGCAACGGCATAGAGCGCGAGCAGCCAGCCCGGCGTCTGCGGCCCGGTCTGCGGCGCGCGCGACAGCGCGGCGATGATCGTGAGCAGCGGGACGATAGACAGGTCCTGGAACAGCAGGATCGAAAAGGCACGCTCGCCGGTGGGGGTGTTCAGGCGGCCCTGCGATTGCAGCAGCGGCAGCACCTGCGCGGTCGAGGACAATCCCAGGGGAAGGCCGAGCGCCAGCGCAGCCCCCCAGGTCGAACCGGTGACCAGAAAGATGAACAGGGCAAGCGCAAGGCCGCACAGAGCCACCTGTGCAAGGCCTAGCCCGAAAATGTCGCGCTTCAATTGCCACAGCCGCGCCGGTGCCAGTTCGAGCCCGACCAGGAAGAGCAGCAGCACGATGCCGATCTCGGCGAAACCGACGATCAGTTCGGGATCGGCGACCAGCCCCAGCACCTGCGGGCCGATGATGATGCCGCCGACCAGATAGCCGAGCACCGCCCCCAGTCCCAGCCTGCGGAACAGCAGCACGAAGGCGAGCGCCGCGGCGAGCAGCACCGTGCCCGAGAGGAAGATATCGCCGCCATGTTCCATGCGTTCAGGTGTCCGTTCGGGCCGAAAGATCGAGCGCGGCGATCGTCGCGCGCCAGGGCAGCATAATCGAACCGTGCCGCGCCGGATAGGGCAAGGCGCTGGCGAGGTGTTCTATGCCGGGCCAGGCACCCGGACCGGGCCGTTCGCCCGCCAGAAACGCGGCAAGATCGTCGCGCGCCGCAACCAGCGCGTCCCTGCCCTGCCCTGCGATATGGCCTGCGAGGATCGCGGTCGAGGCCTGGCCGAGCGCGCAGGCGTTGGCATGGACGCCGAAGCGTTCGACCCTCCCTGCCCCATCCAGCGCCAGCCCCAGCTTTACCACCGCCCCGCAGCTCTGCGAGCGCAGCTCGGCGCGGTGCGGCAGATCGTCGGTCAGCGGATGATCGGCGAGCGATACCGCAAGCGCCAGGATAGCAGGCGTATAGAGAGCCTCAGCCATGGCGACACCGGCGGCGCTGCTCACTCATCGCCGATCGACTGCTGATAATCGTACAGATCGACCAGAGCGGTGCCGCTGGCGTTGAGCAGCGGATAGGTGCGGCTGTCGGTGATCCATTCGGGCTGGCCCTCGTTCGGCCAGACGATGCCGTGCAGCATGGTGACCAGAAGATAGGTCAGGGTCGCCAGGATCAGCCCCTTGACCGCGCCAAAGCCGAAGCCGAGCACCCGGTCGATCGGCCCCAGCACCGACTTGCGCGTGCGACTGCGCAGCGATGTCGCGATGAGCTTTCCGATCAGATAGACGCCCAGATAAATGCCGACCAGCGCCAGCGCCGCTGCGCCCGCATCATTGCCCACCGGCTCCTTGAGCAGCGCCGTCACCGGCGCATGAAACAGCCGCAGCGCGAAGATGCCCGCCACCCAGGCGATCAGCGAGATCGCAGCATAGACGAAGCCGTTGAGGAAACCCAGAATCGCGCCGCCCGCGAGCAGCGTGAGGACAACGACATCGAATGCGGTCATGGAGCGAACCGCTAGTTGCGGCCCAGCAGTTGGTCAACGAGATTTGCCAGCCGGGCGTAGGAAGACAGCCGCATTCCGCCGGTATCGCCCGACGCCTTCGCCGTCACGCTCGCGGGCACCAGCGCCTTTTCAAAACCCAGCTTCGCCGCCTCGCGTAGCCGCAGCCCGGAATGCGCGACCGGGCGCAGCTCGCCCGACAAGGCGAGTTCGCCGAACACGATCGTGCCGCTGCCCAATGGCCGTTCGGACAGCGCCGAGACCAGAGCCGCTGCCACAGCCATGTCCGCCGCAGGATCGGACAGGCGATAGCCGCCGGCGACGTTGAGATAGACTTCTGCGGTCAAGAAGCTGAGCCCGCAGCGCGCCTCGAGCACCGCCAGCACCATCGCCAGCCTTCCCGAATCCCAGCCGACCACCGCGCGGCGCGGCGTCGCTCCGCTCGACAGCCGCACCGTCAGCGCCTGGATCTCGACCAGCACCGGCCGCGTCCCCTCGAGTGCGGGGAAGACCGAGGTACCCGGCATCTGCGCGTCGCGATCGCTGAGGAACAGGCTCGACGGGTTGCCGACCTCTGACAGGCCTGCCTCTTCCATCGCGAAAACGCCGATCTCGTCGGTCGCGCCGAAGCGGTTCTTGATCGATCGCAGGATGCGATACTGGTGGCTGCGCTCGCCCTCGAAGCTCATCACCGTGTCGACCATATGCTCGAGCACGCGGGGGCCTGCGATATTGCCGTCCTTGGTGACATGCCCGACCAGGATCACCGCGCAGCCGCTCTCCTTGGCATAGCGGATCAGTTCCTGCGCCGAGGCGCGAACCTGGCTGACCGTGCCCGGCGCGCCTTCGATCAGGTCGCTGTGCATCGTCTGGATCGAATCGATCACCAGCATTACCGGCGAGGCCATGCTGCGCAGCGTGGTGAGGATGTCGCGCACCGATGTCGCCGAGGCGAGATCGATCGGTGCATCGGCCAGGCCCAGCCGCATCGCGCGCAGCCGCACCTGATCGGCCGCCTCCTCGCCGCTGATATAAACGATGGAGTGCCCTGCCCGCGCCATGTTGGCCGAGGCCTGGAGCAGCAGGGTCGACTTGCCGATGCCCGGATCGCCACCCATCAGCGTCGCCGATCCCGCGACCAGCCCACCGCCCAGAGCGCGATCGAATTCGGCAATGCCGGTCGTGATGCGCGGCGGCAGCTCGACCGCAGCATCGAGCCGGGCAAGCTGGATGCGCTGCCCGCCGGTCTGCAGGTCGTGCCGCGCGGAAAAGGCGGTGGGCGCGGCCTGTTCGGTGAGCGTGTTCCACTCGCCGCAATCGGGGCACTGGCCCTGCCAGCGGTTGGAGACGCTGCCACAGGCCTGGCAGACATAGGTTTTGCGCGGTTTGGCCATGGCGGCGGCATAGCCCGAACAAAACTGGAACGCAATTGCGGCTTTGCGCTTGCCTTCGCGCGTAACATGGATAGCGTTGCAGCGAACTGACCTTACAAGCCTGCAACATCAAAGGGTCCGCGCCGCCGCCATGCGCCAGAAGGAACTCCGCATTGCCCTGGTCTGCTATGGCGGCATCAGCCTCGCGGTCTACATGCACGGCATCACCAAGGAAATCTGGCGCGCGACCAAGGCCAGCCGCAATTTCCATGCGGGCGATCCCCCCGCCAGCGGCAGCCAGGGTGTGTATCGCGAGCTGTTCGAGGCCTTTGCCGCGCAAAGCCAGGTCCAGTTGCGCCTCTTGCCCGATATCATCGCCGGGGCGAGCGCGGGCGGCATCAACGGCGTGTTCCTGGCCCAGGCGCTGACCAGCGGCCAGTCGCTCGAACCGCTCACGCGGATGTGGCTCGAATGCGCGGATATCGACCGGCTGCTCGATCCTGATGCGCGGCCCTTTTCGCGCTTCACCAAATTCTGGGCGCAGCCCTTGGTCTGGCTACTGCTGCGGCGGCCCGGCGGCGCGCTCGACCGCAGCGTCGCACCAGAGGCGCGTAGCGAGGTGCGCACCAAGCTCTCGCGGCTGGTGCGCGCACGCTGGTTCGCCCCGCCCTTCAGCGGCACGGGTTTCTCCGCGCTTTTGTACGAGGCGATGGAGGCGATGGCGGCCACGCCCGCAGGCCCGCGCCTGCTGCCGCTCGGCCAGCCGCTCGACCTGTTCGTCACCGTTACTGATTTTCGCGGCCATCTCGAGCGCCTGAGGCTCAACAGCCCGGCCGAGGTGGTCGAGACCGAGCATCGGCTGTCGATCGGCTTCCGCTATCTGCGCGGCCGCGACGATTCGCTCGCCGATCCTGCCGAACTGGTCTTCGCCGCGCGCGCGACCGCCAGCTTTCCCGGGGCATTTCCGCCGTTCAACGTCGCCGAGATGGACCGAATGCTCTCGCGGCGCGAAAAGCTCTGGCCGGGGCGCGAGGCGTTTCTGGCGCGCGTCTTCCCGCAGCAATATGCCGCCGGAGAGGCCGAAGGCGCAGTGCTGATCGACGGGTCGGTCCTGGCCAACGCGCCCTTTGCCCAGGCGATCGACGCGCTGCGCGACCGGCCCGCGCATCGCGAGATCGACCGGCGCTTCGTCTATATCGACCCCAAGCCGGACATAGTCGGCGGCATGGACCAGTCGCGCGAACGCGATGCGAAGGGCCAGCGCCTTCCCGGCTTCTTCTCGACCATCTTCGGCGCGATCTCGGACATTCCGCGCGAACAGCCGATCCGCGACAATCTGGAAGGGATCGAGCGCCGCTCCTCGCGCGTGCGCCAGATGCGCAGTATCACCGATGCGCTGCGCGCCGAGGTCGAGGAAACGGTGAGCAGGTTGTTCGGCTATACGCTGTTTCTCGACAGCCCGACGCCGCAGCGGCTGACCAAATGGCGCAACAAGGCACAGGACCGTGCGGCGCACATGGCGGGCTTTGCCTATGCCTCCTATGCGCAACTCAAGCTTGCGACGATCGTCGAGGACATGGTCGACACGCTGCGCCGCGCGCATCGCGGACCCAAGGCGCTCTATCCCGAGCGGCTGCGCGAGGCGATCCGCGCCGAACTGCACCGCAGCGGCATGGACCGGCTCTCGGGCAAGGGCGGCGGGGCGAGCGACGAGGCGATCCTGTTCTTCCGCACCCAGGATCTGGGCTTCCGCATCCGCCGCCTGCGATTTCTGGCGCGGCGGCTGGGCGAGGATATCGCGCAATCGGGCCGAACCCCGCCCGAGGCCGTGGTCGCGATGCACGAGACGCTCTATGCGTGCCTTGCCCAGTATCTCGACCGCGAGACCACCGACCATCTCGGCCAGGGCTTTGCCGACATTGCCGCAGGCGCTATCGACAACCCCGCGATGGCCATTGCCGAACTTGCCGAGCGCCGCGATCTGCGCAGCGCCGATGCCATTGTCGACGAGCAACTGGCAGGCGCGCTCGCGCTGCTGCCGCGCGAAAGCCGCCGCTCGCTGCTGCTCGCCTATCTCGGCTTCCCGTTCTACGACATCGCCACATTGCCTTTGCTCCAGGGCGAAGGACAGAACGAATACGACCCGATCAAGGTCGACCGCATCTCGCCCGACGATTGCCAGTCGCTGCGCCAGGGCGGCGCGGCGGCGATGCTCAAGGGCATCGAGTTCAACAGCTTCGGCGCGTTCTTCAGCCGCGCCTATCGCGAGAACGACTATCTCTGGGGCCGCCTGCACGGGGCCGAGCGGCTGATCGACATCCTCGCCTCCGCCATGCCCGACGGCATGCTGTTTCCGCCGCACCTGCTCGCCGATTTCAAGCGCCGCGCGTTCCTGGCGATCTGCAACGAGGAGGAAGCGGTACTGACCACCGATCCCGATCTGATCCCCGGCATCCGCCGCGAAATCGAGGCGGCGTTTGAACGCTAGGCTTTGCTTTGTCTCCGCACTGCCCCTAATTGCAGACCATGAACTCGACTGTCACCCGCTGGCTGATGCTGCCGCTGCTCCTGCTGATCCAGGCGTGCAGCGGCTTTCCGTTTCTCGATATGGGTATGGCGGCCTGGGACGGCCCGAAAAAGGGTACGCCGGCGCTGTGGCATATCGAAGGACCGAATGGCGGCGAAGCGTGGCTGTTTGGCGGCATCCACGCGTTGCCAGCGGACATCAAATGGATCAGCCCGAAAATGAAAAAGGCGATGGATCGGTCCGACCGGCTGGTGCTCGAGGTCGTCGGGCTCGAGAACCCGGCCGAAATCACGAAAACGTTCCAGGAGCTCGGCAACAGTCCGGGCCAGCCGCCGCTGGCCGATCGCCTGCCCCCTGATCTGCGCGAGCGAGGCGAGAAGCTGCGCGCCGCGAGCCGCCTGTCGCCTGCCCGGTTCGAGACATTGGAAAGCTGGGCCGCCGCGCTCTCGCTCGCGGGCGCGGCCACCGCAAACCTGGCGATGGTGCGCGAAGAGGGCGTCGAGCGCGTGCTCGCCGCGCGCTACCGCCGCCGCGACAAGCCGGTCATCGGGCTGGAGACGCCGGCGCGCCAGTTCACCTATTTCGACCAACTGGCCGAGGCCGACCAGCGCGCGATGCTGGAAAGCGTGATCGCCGATGCCGACAATGCCCCCAAGGCCTATCGTGACATGGTGACGTCGTGGCTGAAGGGCGAACCCGAGAAGCTCGCCGAAGCGGCCAATCGCGGCCTGCTCGAGCGCCCGCAGATCCGCGAGCGCATCCTGGTCCGCCGCAACCGCGACTGGGCAGCCCAGATCGAGGACATGCTGAGCCTGGGCGCGAAACCCTTCGTCGCGGTCGGCGCAGCGCATCTCGCGGGCAGCGACAGCGTGCAGGCGCTGCTCGAGGCCAGGGGCTACAAGGTTACGCGGGTGCAATAGGCGAGGCCAACGAAAGTTGACGTCAGCCTCTGCGAAGCCGCCAAGCTTGTTTGACCAAAGTCTACATGATAGGTTCTGACAGACTTTGAGAGGTGGATGATGGCGCAGTCCTTGGAGGACGTAATCTCTGGGATCGTCAAAGCTCGATTTGGCGATGCCGAGATCGAAGACATAACATACGAGCCTGACTTCGACAGCGATGGCGACCCGATCCTGCGAATTACCGTCGTTTTCGCATCAGAACCGGCTGCCCTCGATCCTCACAAGCTGGCTGGTCTGGTAAGGCATGTTCGACCCAGCCTTCACGACCGCCGGGAAGCCAGATTTCCGATTGTCCGGTTCGTCAGCAAGCGCGACAACGATCGCATGCGGCATGAAGCCGCTTGATCTCATCGAATCTGCCAACATCCTGATGCAGTCCTGCAAGGGCAAGCCATCACAAGTCAGCCTCAGGCGAGCCACCAGCGCTGCCTATTACGCCTTGTTCCACTGCTTGGCAAAAAGCTGTGCCGACCTGCTGGTCGGTGGCTCAAGCTCGGGCCGCAGCAAGCACGCCTGGCGACAAACCTATCGAGCACTCGAACATGGTTTTGCGAAATCGGCATGCAAGGACGGGATAATGGCCAAGTTTCCGAAAGCCATCGAAGACTTTGCCAATGCCTTCGTTGTCATGCAGGCGAAACGGCATGCGGCCGATTATGATCCCGGCGTTCGGTTGAGCAAATCGGAAGTGGCAGCGGATATCGCCGCCGCAAGGGAAGCGATTATCCGCTTTCTGGCTGAACCGATCAAGGACCGACGCGCCTTTGCTGCGCACGTCCTTTTCAAGAGGCGCCCCAGTTAGACCACAAGCTGTCCTTCCGCCCGTAACGCTTGCTTTTCGCGACAGTCGCGACTATGGCCCCCGCTTCCCCGACGCCATGGTCATCCCTGGAGGCGTGGCCGGGGATATTTTGACCATCTGTAATCTGGAGACAGTTTATGAGCGATACGCTTACCCTGTCGGCCCAGCTGCGTGATCGGGCAGGCAAGGGAGCCTCCCGTGCACTCCGCCGCGAAGGCCGTGTACCCGCCGTCATTTACGGCGACAAGAAGGATCCCGAAACGATCCATGTCGAAGAGCGCGCGCTGAACAAGCTGCTCGGCACCGGCCATTTCATGAACTCGATCGTCGAGATCGAAGTCGATGGCAAGAAGATGACCACCCTGCCCAAGGATGTGGCGTTTCACCCGGTTTCCGACCGTCCGCTCCATGTCGATTTCCTGCGTATCGCCAAGGGCGCGACCGTTGAAGTCGCCGTGCCCGTCGTGTTCGTCAACGAAGAAGCCTCGCCCGGCCTGAAGCGCGGCGGCGTGCTCAACGTCGTGCGTCACGAGCTGGAACTGGTCTGCGATGCGACCAACATCCCCGACGAGATCGAAATCGACGTGACCGGCACCGATGTCGGCGATTCGATCCACATCTCTGCGGTCAAGCTGCCGCAAGGCGCGACTTCGGCGATCACCGACCGCGACTTCACCATCGCCACGATCGTCGCTCCCTCGGCGCTAAAGTCGAGCGAAGGCGACAACGAAACGCCGGCGGAAGAGTAATCCATCTTTCTCGCCCTCTCCCCCTCAGGGGGGGAGGGTTGGGAGGGGGGACTGACGAGAGGCTGGCGCATTGCCCCTCTCCCCGACCACAGACCGAGGCACGTGACTCGGTCAGCCCCCTGAAGGGGAGTGGGAGTTTCCCGAGATGCAAATCTGGGTTGGCCTGGGCAATCCCGGCCCCGAATATGCCCTGCACCGGCACAATGTCGGCTTCATGGCGATCGACATCATCGCCGACATGCACGGTTTCGAGCCGCCCAGGCGCCGCTTTCAGGGCTGGGCGCAGGAGGGCCGTCTGGGCAGCCAGAAGCTGCTGCTGCTCAAGCCCGCCACCTTCATGAACAAGTCCGGCCAGGCGATCGGAGAAGCGATGCGCTTCTTCAAGCTGGGGGCCGAGGACGTCACCATCTTTCACGACGAGCTCGACCTTGCCCCGTTCAAGGTCAAGGTGAAGCGTGGCGGCGGCACCGCCGGGCATAATGGCCTGCGCTCTGCCGACCAGCATATCGGCCCCGAATTCCGCCGCGTGCGCATCGGCATCGGCCATCCCGGCAACAAGGACCGGGTGACCGGGCATGTGCTCGGCAATTTCGCCAAGACCGAGCTCGACGACCTGACCGACATGCTTGGCGCGATCGGCGCGGAGGCGGGCTGGCTGACGCAGGACGACGATGTGCGCTTCATGAACGATGTCGCGATGAGGCAGCAGGGATGAGCCTTGCCGCCCGCAGCGACACCCGGCTGCTCGCGGTTTTCGCGCTTCTGTCGCTGATCGCAATCGGCTGCGGCATCGCGGCGATGGTGCTGAGCGGAACGCCGCAGATGCGCTGGATTCCCAATATCGTCGCCTGGGTGCTGGGCGGCGGTCTGGCCTTCGCGATCACGCGCACCGCGCCCTCGCCCAGGGCCTGGATCGGCATCGCGCTTGGCGCGCTGGCGCTGGTGGCCGCGACCTTGCTCGGGCCCGATCAGCAGGGCGTGCACCGCTGGCTCGCCGCCGGGCCGCTGTTCGTCAACATCGCCGCGCTCGTCCTCCCCGCCGCCTTGGTCGCGATGGCGCGGCTCGGCGCACAGCACCGGCTGGTGCCGGTCATGGCGACTTTGCTCGCCGCGATCCTCGCGCTGCAGCCCGATGCGTCGCAGGCCTTCGCGCTGGCGCTCGGTGGTTTTGCCATCCTGGTCACCGACAAGCGTATCTCGGCGCTGGTCACGGCGCTCTGCCTGTTCGGCATTGCCGCGCTGTCGCTGCTGCGTGCCGATCCGCTGCAGCCGGTGGCGGAGGTCGAGCAGATCATCCAGCTCGCGAATGCTGCCGCCTCTGCGCTTGCCTGGGCCGCCGTGGCGAGCCTGGCTGCGATCCCGGTGACGCTCTTCGCGCTGCGGCTGAACGATGTCGCCGCGCGCGCGCTCGCGCTCTATATCGCGGCTGCCTGCGTCGCACCGATATTCGGCTGGTTCCCCGTGCCGCTGGTGGGGGCCGGGATGAGTTTCCCGCTCGGCCTGTGGCTGGGCATCGGCCTGCTGGCAGCGCGGCAGCCATAAAGCCCCAAAACGACGACGCATGATCGTCGCATTTTCTTCTTCGGGACGTCATCCCCGCGCCATCACAATCCCTCGGAACTCGGGCAACAAGCGCGCGGGCCGCTACAGCATGGGGCTGCAAGCGGTATCAACTTCATGATTTCTCGGGGGAATCACCTTGTCACACCTGACCGACGCGGCACGCGCGCCCTATCGCACCGAAAATGCCGATCACGACAATCCGAACTGCCTGGAAGCCATCGTCGCGGCCAATCCGTCGCGCCGCAAGATCCTGGTGAATGGCCTTTTCGGCCTGGCGCTGGCGCCGATGGTCGCAAGCTGCGGCGGCGACGGCAATGGTGCCGGCAACGCTGTGACGCTGCCGCCGAACACCGGCACCGCGCCGACGCCGACGCCCGCCCCGGCGCCCGCCCCCAGCTTCTCGGTGAACTTTACCGCTGTCGCGCCCAACCAGAATGACCGCGTGACCGTACCGACCGGCTATGACACCAATGTGCTCCTCAAGGCGGGCGACGCGATCGAGGGCGGCGTTGCCGGTTTCTCGGGATCCTTCCCCACCCCCGGCCAGGCCGAGAAATGGGCCGGCGGCAACCATGACGGCATGGAGCTTTTCGCGATCCCCAACACCGATGCCAACAGCTCGGGCGTGCTCGCGGTGAATTTCGAATATCCCGATTTCAACATCCTGATGAGCGATGCCGAAGCCAATGCGGTACAGGCCAATCCGGCCGCCGCAACCGCCGCCCAGCGACAGCTCGCGCTGTCCGCAGTAGGCGTCGGCGTGGTAGAGATCGCCAAGGGCGCGGACGGCAAATGGTCGGTCGTCCCCAATTCGCGCTACAACAAGCGCTATACCGGCAATTCGGCCTATCGCGCCGGTGGTCCGGCTGCGGGCCTGCTCAGCAGCTCGATCAAGGGCACGCTCAACAACTGCGCCAGCGGCCGCACGCCCTGGAACACCTATCTGACCTGCGAGGAAACCACCGACAATTACATCGATCCCAGCCAGCCAGCGAACGACTATGGCTGGGTGGTCGAGATCGATCCCTTTCAGGAGCTTGCCCCGGCCACCAAGCGCACCGCCCTGGGACGGTTCGACCATGAGAATATCGCCTTCATGGCCAATGCCGACCGCCGCGTCGCCTTCTACATGGGCGACGATGCGACGCCGGGCTGCATCTACAAGTTCGTCTGCGACCGCGCCTTCAGCGCCACCAATCGCGCCGCCAATACCGACATGCTCGATCATGGCCAGCTGTTCGTCGCGCGCTTCAATGGGGACGGCACCGGCGAATGGCGTCTGCTGCAGCAAGGCCAGAACGGCCTCGTCGTCGGTGCGCGCGACCCGGGCAATGTCAGCCAGTCGACCACGCCACCGACCCCGACCGTGGTCGATTTCCGCAACCAGGCCGATGTGCTGATCAACACCAAATCGGCCGCCCGCGTCGCTGGCGGCACCGTCATGGACCGTCCGGAGTGGATCACGGTCGCACCCGACAATAGCGGCATCTTCGTCACGCTGACCAACAATTCGGGTCGCCGCGTTACCGATGCGGCCAACCCGCGCGTCACCAATCGCCATGGCCATATCATCAAGATGCGCGAATCGGGCGATTCGCCGCTCGCCACCACCTTTACCTGGGAACTGTTCCTGCTGGCGGGCGATCCCTCGCTGCGTCCTGGCGGAGACAATCTGGTGGGCAATATCAGCGGCGATACCTTCTCGAGCCCCGATGGCATTCGCATCGATCCGCAGGGTCGTCTCTGGGTGCAGACCGACCATTCGGTTCCCGGAACTTCCGGAGTCAGCGGCGTGACCATCGATCAGGCCTTCGGCCATAACGCGATGTTCTATGTCGACCAGAAGACCAAGCAGTCCAAGCGGTTCCTGGTCGGGCCGGTCGGCTGCGAGATTACCGGCATCGCCTATACGCCCAGCCTCACCGACTTTTTCGTCAACATCCAGCATCCGACCGGCAACTGGCCGATCAACGGCGAAAAGCCGCGCTCGTCGACGATCGTGGTGACGCGAACCGACAAGCAGCCGGTCGGCAACTGATCCGCGCCATCTGGCCGATCTATCGGGGGGACGCGATCCATGCGGGTCGCGTCCCCCTTTTTCATGCAGACAGGCCGATGGGCGACATTGCGCACACGGCCGAGCGCGCCTAGGCCGCGTCTGCGAGCATGCCGCTCGCCTGTGCGAGGGGGAAAAGCATGACGGCATCACCGACCTATCTGGAGGTGACCGAAGCGGCGGGTCGCGACTTCATGATGCGGGGTCTTGCCGGCCCGGTGGTCATGCTCAACCTGCTGCGCTTTCGCGAGACTGCGGATTACAGTGCCAGCCCAGAGCTTGCGCCGGCCGAGCCGATCAGCGGGCACGATGCCTTCATGCGCTATTACGAGCATACCCTGCCCTTTCTTCAGGCGAGCGGCGGTGAGGTGCTGCTGCTCGGCGATGGCGGCCCGTGGCTGATCGGCCCGCCGGGCGAGCACTGGCACATGGCGATGCTGATCCGCCAGGCCAGCGTCGAAGCCTTTATTGCGTGGAACAGCGATGCCGCCTATCTGGCCGGAATTGGCCACAGGACAGCAGCGCTTGCGGATTCGCGCCTGCTGCCCCTCGTCGCGCACAATTTCGGCAAGGAAGATTAGATGGGTTTCAAATGCGGTATCGTCGGGCTGCCGAATGTCGGCAAGTCCACGCTGTTCAACGCGCTGACCGAGACGCAGGCAGCGCAGGCGGCGAACTATCCGTTCTGCACGATCGAGCCCAATGTCGGCAATGTCGCGGTGCCCGATCCGCGGCTCGACAAGCTGGCGGCCATTGCAGGCAGCCAGAAGATCATCCCCACCCAGCTCGCGTTCGTCGACATTGCAGGTCTGGTGCGCGGTGCCTCGAAGGGCGAAGGCCTGGGCAACCAGTTCCTCGGCAATATCCGCGAGGTCGATGCCATCGTCCATGTGCTGCGCTGCTTCGAGGATGACGACATCCAGCATGTCGAGAACAAGGTCGATCCGATCTCCGACGCCGAGACGGTCGAGACCGAATTGCTGCTCGCCGATCTCGAGAGCCTCGAAAAGCGCGTCCCCGGCCTGATCAAGCGCGGGCAGCAGGGCGACAAGGAATCGAAGATCGGCGCGTCGGTGCTCGGCAAGGCGCTCGAACTGCTGCGCGAAGGCAAGCCCGCGCGGCTGACCGAGCCTGCCGATGACGAGGAAGCGCGCGTGCTCGCGCAGGCGCAGCTGCTGACCTCCAAGCCGGTGCTTTATGTCTGCAATGTCGACGAGGGCAGCGCGGCAGACGGCAACGCGTTCAGTGCGCGCGTTTTCGAAAAGGCCAAGGCGGAAGGTGCGGAAGCCGTCGTGGTCTCCGCCGCGATCGAATCCGAGCTGGTCGGCATGGACCACGAGGGGCGGATGGAATTCCTCTCGGACCTGGGGCTGGAGGAGACCGGCCTCGCCCGCGTCATCCGCGCCGGGTACGATCTGCTCCACCTCCTCACCTTCTTCACCGTCGGCCCCAAGGAAGCGCGCGCCTGGACGGTCGAGGTCGGCTCCAAGGCCCCGCAGGCGGCAGGCGAGATCCACAGCGATTTCGAACGCGGCTTCATCCGCGCCGAAACCATCGCCTATGACGACTATGTCGCGTTGAACGGCGAGGCCGGCGCGCGCGATGCCGGCAAGCTGCGCCAGGAAGGCAAGGAATATGTCGTGCAGGACGGCGACGTGCTGCACTTCAAGTTCAACGTCTGATCCGTCACAGACCTGTCAGATAATCCGGGCATGGCGGTGCTGAGCCGCCGCCCCTCAAAGGACTGAACGCCATGCTCTCACGCCGCCTGTTCATCGCCGCCGCGCCGCTTGCTCTCGCGGCTCCCGGCATCCTCAGGGCGCAGAGCGTGTTCCGCACCTTCCCGTTCGCGCTGGGCATCGCCTCGGGCGACCCCTCACCCGACGGTTTCGTCATCTGGACGCGGCTCGCGCCCGAACCGCTCGACGCGCATGGCGGCATGCCGATGTCGCCGATGGCCGTGGACTGGGAGGTGGCGAGCGACGACCGCTTCGCCAATATCGTCGCCAAGGGCCAGGTGATCGCCCGGCCCGAGACCGCACACAGCGTGCATGTCGAGGTCGGCGGGCTGCAGCCGCAGCGCCCCTATTGGTATCGCTTCACCGCAGGCGGCGAGCGCAGCTTCGCCGGGCGTGCGCGCACGCTTCCGCTCGCCCAAGCGGCGGTCGAGCGTCTCAAGTTCGGTGTCGTCGGCTGCCAGAATTTCGAGGATGGCTATTACGGCGCGTACAACCATCTCGCGCGCGAGGAACTCGATTTCGTGTTCCATTATGGCGACTATATCTACGAATATGGCGGCAGCCCGACCCGCGCCAACTATTTCAGCGGCGGCCTGCAGGTGCCGGTGCGCCTGCATGTCGGCCAGAATCTCTATGACCTGGCGGATTATCGCCAGCGTTACGCGCAGACCAAGACGGATACCGACCTGCAGCGCGCGCACGCCGCGCACAGCTTTTTCCCGACGTTTGACGATCACGAGATCGAGAACAACTGGGTGGCCGGGATCAGCGGCGGCAGGGACGTTCCGGCCGACGATTTTGCACTGCGCCGCGCCGCCGCGCTCCAGGCGTGGTACGAGCATATGCCGATCCGCCGCATCAACATGCCGCGCTTCGGCACCGGCACCTTCCACCGTACCGCGCGCTTTGGCAACCTCGCCGAACTGCAGCTGCTCGACACCCGCTCCTATCGCAGCGACCAGGCCTGCAATGACGGCTTCAAGCCGATCTGCGAGGGCGTGGGCGACAAGACCGCGCAGGTGCTGGGAGCCGAGCAGGAGGAATGGCTGGCGCGCAACCTCAAGCGCAACAGC
Organism: Blastomonas sp.; assembly: GCA_964228845.1. Lineage (GTDB taxonomy): Bacteria > Pseudomonadota > Alphaproteobacteria > Sphingomonadales > Sphingomonadaceae > Blastomonas. Next base: position 11,320 of record CAXRCQ010000187.1, on the reverse strand, counting down.
GCGCGCTGGAACTGCCTGGCGCAGCAGATCATGATGATGAGCCTGGACCGCCGCCGCGCCGCGAACGAGGACATCCGCATCGCAAACATGGACAGCTGGGCCGCCTATGAGGTGCCGCGCCAGCGGATGCTCGGCCGGATGGCGGGCCTCGGCAATGTCGTGGTGCTGACCGGTGACGAGCACCAGAATTTCGTCGGCGATCTCGTCCATCAGGACAAGGTGGTGGGGACCGAGATCGTCGCTACCTCGATCAGCAGCGGCGGCGACGGATCGGATCTGCGTCCGGGCAGCGAGCAGTTCCTCAAGTTCAACCCGGAGCTGAAATTCGTCAACGATCAGCGCGGCTATGTGGTCTGCGAAGTCACGCCCGATGCCTGGCTCAGCCATTTCCAGGTGGTCGACAAGGTGTCGGTGCGTCAGAACAGCATCAAGCGGCGTGCCACGGCAGAGGTCGCGCACGGCACTCCGGGCGCGCGGATGACGGGGCTTTCGGCATGATCGCGCGGCTGGTCGCGGCACTGCTCGCGCTGGCGCTAACAGGCCCGGCTTTTGCGCAGGACAGCGAACCTCCGGTCACCATCCTGATCTCGATCGACGGGATGCGCCCCGATTATCTGGAGCGCGAGCTGACGCCCAACCTCACCGCGTTACGCAAGCGCGGCGTCGCGGCGGCGATGCGGCCGAGCTTTCCCAGCAAGACCTTCCCCAACCATTACACCATCGTCACCGGCAAGCGCCCCGACCGCAACGGCATTGTCGGCAACCTGATGATCGATCCTGTCCGACCCGACCAGAAGTTCAGCATGGGCGATGCCAAACAGGCGCTCGATCCCTTCTGGTGGTCCGAGGCCGAACCGATCTGGATCACCGCCGAAAAGGCCGGAATTCGCACCGCGACGATGTTCTGGCCGGGCAGCGAGGTCGCGCATGAGGGCCGCCGTCCGAGCGACTGGCTGCGCTTCGACCAGAATATCGGCAACGCGCAGCGCGTGAACACCGTGCTCGACTGGATGCGCCGCCCCGCCGCCATCCGTCCGCGCCTCGTCACCATGTATTTCGATACGGTCGATACCGCCGGACACCGGTTCGGCCCGGGCCGCTCTCCCGAGCTCGATGCCGCGATTGCCGATGTCGACAGCCGCATTGGTGATCTGGTGCGTGGTGTCGAAGCGATGGGCGTCGCCGCCAATTTCGTCATCACCGCTGACCATGGCATGGCCGAGACCGACGAAAGTCGCGTGATCCAGCTCGACGAGCTGATCGACCGGGCGAGCTATATCGCGGTCGAGGCCGGGCCTTATGCCGCGATCGAGCCGGCGGCCGGGACCGGCGAGCGCGTCTATCAGGCGCTGCTCAGGCCGCACGCGCACATGGCCTGCCATCGCAAGGAAGAGCTGCCTCAGCATCTGCACTACGGCAAGAACCCGCGTGTCGCCGCGATCATCTGCATCGCCGACAATGGCTGGACGATCCTGTCGGGGCCACCGCCTTATCCGGTCAAGGGTGGCGCGCATGGCTATGATCCGGCAAATTCGGACATGCACGCTTTGTTCATGGCGTTCGGCCCCTCGATCCGATCGACCGAGAGGCTGCCGCTGTTCGACAATGTCGATGTCTACCCCTTGCTCGCCGCGCTGACTGGCTTCGCGCCGCTGCCCTCGGACGGCAACCCTGCGACGCTGGCCCCGCTGCTGACGCGCTGATTTCGCTTGCAAATACAAGGTTGCGCATCAAAACTCGTGTCCATGATCTATTACGAAGACCTGGAAGTCGGGGCGACCTCTAAATTCGGCCATTATGACGTCACCCGCGAGGAGGTGATGGAATTTGCGCGCAAATACGATCCGCAACCCTTCCATCTCGACGACGAAGCGGCGGCGCAGACACATTTCGGACGTCTCTCGGCGAGCGGCTGGCATACCTGCGCAATGATGATGGCGATGCTGGTCGAAAACATGAAGACCACGCGCCAGGCGGGGCTCGGATCACCGGGTATGGATAATCTGCGCTGGGTGAAGCCGGTCTATCCAGGTGACACGCTGCGGATCGAGACCACGATCATCGAGAAGCGCCGCTCCAAGAATCGCCCGGACATGGGCCTGTTCAAGTCCGACCTCGTCATTTTCAACCAGAATGACGAACCGGTGATGACGCTGCGCAGCAACGGCCTGATCAAGGTCCGCAACCCCGAAGCGCCGATCGAGGACTGAGCGCGCCTGCGCTCAGTTGCAGGCCCAGAAACCGTCCTGATAGGCGAAGGCCGGGCCGTCGCTGTCGTTCACCTGCATGCTGGCCGTGCTGCCCGCGGCATCCCTGCCCGAAGCCGAGACCATCAGCGTCACGCCTTCGCCCGAAAAGCTGCCGCCGGTCTGCGCCACCACACCGCCGGGAACCATGTCGACGGGCGTGCCGCCGATCGACACAAAGGCCTTGCCACCGGTCTTGCTCGCTACCAGCACCGGCAATGCACCGTGCGCGGGGCTGAACCGGCAGGCGCCGCTATCGAGCCCCGCCTCGCTGATCGCACTCGACAGCAGCGGCTCGAGCCTGGATCCTTCGCCATCGACCGCCTGCAGTCCGGTCGCCACCGCAGGTGTCGCACCCCCAGCCGAAGCCGAGACGGTGCCGGACGGGGTCGAGTTTGCGCCATCAAGCGTCACCATCTCATCCGATTGCGGCTTGTCACTGCTGCACGCGGCGAGCAGAGCAAGCGGGAACAGTACTTGGATGCGCACGGACAACTCCGGATTGTCAGACTGTTGCCGGGCCTATAGCGCAGAGACGAGCGGGTTCAAAGCCTTGCAACTCAACACTGCATGCGCCTGATTAATCCAGCATGAGCCTCAGCCATGATCTGCGCAAATGCTGCCACCTGACCCGTTGTCGCTCCGAACTTTGCCAAGTGAGCTCCGGACGACGCAATGCCTCTCATGTATTCCTGCAACTGCTCCTCTGGCGTGCCAAACACGAACGGAAAAAAATCAAGCTGCGGCGCACAATCATAGACTCGCTGCTTGATCCTCGCTTTTGACCTTGACGGATATTTGACGGCCCAATTGGGTCGCATGATTACCGGGACGTAGCGCAGCTTCACATCGAGAGACACCAGCTTAGAAGCGTCAAAACATTCGGTCAGATACGGCTCAACTAACTTCCGACAGAAGGCTTCGGCTTTCGACGCAGCGAGGTCCGTTTCGCTGGATGCCCAGAATTCCAATATCGCCTCCATCGCGCCCTGTTTGGCATGAACTCACTTCCGCCCGAACAGCTTCTCGATATCGCCATGCGCAAGCTTCACCCAGGTCGGGCGGCCGTGATTGCACTGGCCCGAATGGGGGGTGACCTCCATCTCGCGCAGCAGCGCGTTCATCTCGGCGACCGAGAGCACGCGGCCGGCGCGCACCGACCCGTGGCATGCCATGGTCGAAGCAACCAGATCGAGCCGTTCCTTGAGCGACAAGGCCGCATCGAAGGTCGCGAGCTCGTCGGCGACGTCCTGCACCAAGCCAAGCACATCGCCGCCGCCCAGCATCGCCGGGGTCGCGCGCACCAGCACTGCGCCGGGACCGAAACGCTCGACCTCCAGCCCGAATTCGGCAAGCTCGGCCGCGCGCTCCTCGATCCGGTCGCAGGCGGTCTCGTCCATCTCGACCACTTCGGGGATCAGCAGCGCCTGCGCCGCGACCCTGCCCCCGTCCGCCGCCTTGCGCATCCGTTCGAGCACCAGCCGCTCGTGCGCGGCATGCTGGTCGACGATCACCAGCCCGTCCTCGGCTTCCGCGACGATATAGGTCTTCGCGATCTGCCCGCGCGCGATGCCCAGCGGATAGCGCTCGGCCATCGGCACCGGCTGCGCGGCAGGCTCGGCGCGCCCCATCGGGGCGGCGGCCATGAACGGCTGGCTGCGCTCGGAGACGCCCGACGCGGCACGCCAGGCGGGCTCGTGCTGCGGCGCGGTGGCCATCATGGGCGCGGGAGCGCTGAACATGTCGGGATCGCGCACTGGCGGCGGCGCGACCGGCTCGCTTTGCCACCGGGCGAGCGCACCTTCCGCCGGGCGCTGCACCGCGCGGAAACCGCCCTCGTCGAGCGCGCGCCTCAGCCCCGAGACGATCATCCCGCGCACCATCGCGGCATCGCGAAAGCGCACCTCGGTCTTGGCCGGGTGGACGTTGACATCGACCTCCTGCGGCGGGACGTCGAGGAACAGCGCCACCACCGGATGCCGGTCGCGCGCCAGCATCTCGGCATAGGCCGCGCGCACCGCGCCGTTGAGCAGTCGGTCGCGCACCGGGCGGGCGTTGACAAACAGGAACTGATGGTCGGCGACGCCGCGATTATAGGTCGGGAGCCCGGCGACGCCACTCAACCGCACGCCCTCGCGCTCGAAATCGAGCAGCACGGCATTGTCGGCCAGCGTCCGCGCAGTCAGCGACGCGATCCGGGTCAGCCGCGCCTCGCCCGGCTGGACCGAGAAAACCCGCCGCCCATCCGACTCGAGCGCAAAGGCGATATCGGGCCGCGCCATGGCGAGCCGCTTCACCACATCGCTGCACGCGGCATACTCGCTGCGCGGCGAACGTAAAAACTTGCGACGCGCAGGAACGCGCGCGAACAGGCTGTCGACGCGGATGCGCGTGCCCGGCGGCAGCGAGGCGGGGCCATCCTCGACGACATCGCCATGATCGACCACGCGCCGCCAGCCATCGCCGGTCGCGGTGCGGCTGGCGATCGATAGCCGCGCGACGCTGGCGATGCTGGGCAGCGCCTCGCCGCGAAAGCCCATGGTGGTCACGAGCTCGATCGCGTCATCGGGCAGCTTCGACGTGGCATGCCGCTCCAGCGCGAGCGCGATCTCGTCCGCCGGCATGCCGCAGCCATTGTCGATCACCTCGATTCCGCCCAGCCCGCCATCGGTCAGCGCGATGGAAATGCGGTCCGCCCCGGCGTCGATCGCGTTCTCGACCAGCTCCTTCAACGCACTGGCCGGTCTTTCCACCACTTCGCCTGCTGCGATCCGGTTTATCAGGGCGTTTGGCAGCCTTCGTATTGACATGGACACGCCTCTAGCCCAAGCGCGGCTTGGACGCGACTCTCGAGTTCCCAGCATTTTTCTGCCTTGGTCTGGCCGGGCGCACGGGTTAGCCTCCGCCCCGGGATATCTGCACACATCACGGTCCGTCAGCCGCTCACTCCACCCTTTTCTGGAAAGTCTGCATGTCGTTCATCTCCAAACTCTTCCGGTTCGGTTCGCACAACATGGCGATCGATCTGGGCACCGCGAATACGCTTGTCTATGTCCAGGATCAGGGCATCGTGCTGAACGAGCCTTCGGTGGTGGCATTGGAGACGCTGAACGGCATCAAGCGGGTCAAGGCCGTGGGCGTCGATGCCAAGATGATGATGGGCAAGACCCCCGATTCGATCGAGGCCATCCGTCCGCTGCGTGACGGCGTGATCGCCGACATCGAAGTCGCCGAGCACATGATCAAGCACTTCATCCAGAAGGTGCACGGCAAGCGCAGCATGTTCAGCTATCCCGAGATCGTGATCTGCGTCCCCTCGGGCTCAACCTCGGTCGAGCGCCGCGCGATCCGCGACGCCGCGTCGAACGCGGGCGCGAGCCAGGTGATGCTGATCGTCGAGCCGATGGCCGCCGCGATCGGTGCCGACATGCCGGTGACCGAACCGGTCGGATCGATGGTCGTCGATATCGGCGGCGGCACCACCGAAGTCGCGGTGCTCTCGCTGCGCGGCCTTGCCTATACCACCTCGGTCCGCACCGGCGGCGACAAGATGGACGAAGCGATCGTCTCGTACGTCCGCCGTCACCACAATCTGCTGATCGGCGAAACCACTGCCGAGCGGATCAAGAAGGATTTCGGCATCGCGGTCGCCCCGCCCGACGGCATCGGCCATACGATCCAGATCAAGGGTCGCGACCTCGTCAACGGCGTGCCCAAGGAAATCTCGATCAACCAGGGCCAGATCGCCGAAGCGCTGTCTGAACCGATCAGCACGATCGTCGAGGGCGTGCGCATCGCGCTGGAAAACACCGCGCCCGAACTGGCTGCCGATATCGTCGACCAGGGCATCGTGCTCACCGGCGGCGGTGCGTTGATCGCGGGCCTTGATGCGCATCTGCGCGAAGAGACCGGCCTTCCCGTCTCGGTGGCGGAAGACCCGCTGACCTGCGTGGCCATCGGCACCGGGCGCGCCATGGAGGATCCCATCTTCCGCGGCGTGCTGATGACCGCCTGACGGGCGACTGAAGCATGGCGCCGCCCCGCAAACGGCGCCCCGGGTTCTCCCGCAAGGCGCAGCTGCAGATCTTCACCGGCTATTTGCTGGCCTTTACGGGCGCATTTGCCGGGTTGCTGCTGCTCGCCCTTTCGCATTTCGATCCCGCCGCCTTTTCCGCAGTTCGTTCGGTTGCAGCCGAAGTCACGGCACCGCCCGCGCGGCTGCTGACCGGTATGCGCGTCGGCGCACAGAACGGATGGTACGAAATCGCAGCCTATTTCAATGCGGGGTCAAAGAACGCTGCGCTGGAACGGGAAGTGGAGCGCAACCGGGTCCGCCTGATCGAGGCGCGCGCGCTGAAGCAGGAAAACAGGGAACTGCGCCGCCTGCTCGGCCTGATCAAGCAGGAGGGCCGACCGGTCGCGACCGCGCGGCTTATCAATTCGACGGCCTCGAGCAGCCGCCGCTATGCCATTTTGGACGTCGGCTCGCGCCAGGGCGTGCAGCGTAGTCAGCCGGTGCGCGCCCAGCGTGGCCTTATTGGGCGCGTGCTCGAAACCGGACCGAACACCTCGCGCGTGCTGCTGCTCAGCGATGCCGAGAATGTCGTTCCGGTCCGCCGCGCGCGCGATGGCACCGTGGCCTTTTCGCAAGGGCGCGGCGATGGCCGGGTGGATATCAAGCTGATCGATATCGGCATCAATCCATTCAAGGTGGGCGATGTCATGGTCACCTCGGGCAATGGCGGCATCTATCCGCCCAATGTCCCCGTCGCGATCATCGAGAAGCTGACCAGCGACGGTGCGATCGGAAAGCTGCTCGCCAATCCCGCAGGCACCGATTTCGTCATCGTGCAGGAAATGTACGAGCCCGAGCTGGCAGATCCGGCGACCAGCGGCCTGCCGCCTGCGGCTTCGCCGGGCTCGTCAGGACCGCCGACGCCATGAACGCGCCATATCGCGCCCGGCTGAACCGCGAGCCCTCTGCCTTTCGCAAGGCTGCCGTGCCAATCGGATCGGTGCTGATCGGATCGAGGACGCCGCTGCGCCCGATCGTCGCCTCCGCCCCGGTCCTGCCCCCTTTCGGCCTGATGGTGCTGATCTGCTGGCAGCTCTTGCGCCCCGGCATCTGGCCGGTCTGGGCGGGCGTACCTTTCGGCATGTTCGACGACATCCTGAGCGGTCAGCCGGTGGGCAGCGCGGTTCTGCTCTGGTCGGTGGTGCTGATCGCGCTGGACCTGATCGAGCAGCGCTATATCTGGCGCAATTACTGGCAGGACTGGTTCATTGCGGCACTGTGCCTTATATTCGGCCTCGCAGGAGGTCTCGCGATCAACAATTTTCTTGTCAATGACACACGCCTGTCGGTGCTCTATCCGCAGATGATCCTGGCGATCTTCACCTATCCGGCGGTGCTTCGGCTTGTCGCGCGGCTCGACCATATCCGCCTGAAACGTTGAGGCCGATCCAGCCATGAAGCGTCCAGGCAAGCTGATAACCCGCAATTCGCTGAACATCACGTTCAACCGCCGCACGATGCTGATCGGTGGCGCACAGGGGCTGGTGGGGGCCATCCTGGCGACGCGCATGGCCTATATCTCGGTGGTCGAGAACGAGCGCTACAAGATGCTGTCGGAGAGCAACCGGGTCAACCTGACGCTGATCCCGCCCCGCCGCGGATGGATCATCGACCGCAACGGCAAGCCGCTGGCCAACAACAAGGCCGATTTCCGTGTCGATCTGATCCCTCAGCGCGTGCGCGATGTCGATGGCACGATCGGGCAGTTGCGCGACATATTGAAGCTGACGCCCGACGCCGTCGATGACCTGCGCGCCGCGATGAAGGATGCGCGCGGTCTGCAGCCGGTGCCTGTCGCCGCCGGCCTGAGCTACGAGGATTTTGCCGCATTGTCGGTGCGCCTGCCCGATCTGCCCGGCGTCGCACCGCAGCGCGGCTTCTCGCGCCAGTATCCCACCGGCGCAGCGGTCGGCCATCTGCTCGGCTATGTCGGCATCGCCAATGCCGAGGAATATGAGGAAAGCAAGAACCCGCTGCTGATCACGCCGGGCTTCAAGATCGGCAAGGACGGTCTGGAGAAATATTTCGAGCCGCAGCTTCAGGGCAAGCCCGGCGCGCGCAAGGTGGAAGTGACCGCGCGCGGCAAGATCGTGCGCGAACTGGGCGTTCAGGAAGACGTACCCGGCAAGCCGCTCAAGCTCACCATCGATGGGGGGCTGCAGGAATTTGTCGCGCGCCGCATGGGCCGCGAATCGGGCGCGGCGGTGGTCATCGACTGCCAGACCGGAGGAATCCTCGCCTTTTCGTCGATGCCGAGCTTCGATCCGAACAGCTTTTCGGACGGGATCGGTCGGCTGGAATATGCAATGCTGTCACAGGACGAGCGCGTGCCCCTGCTCAACAAGGCGACACGCGGGCTTTATCCGCCGGGATCCACGCTCAAGCCCATGGCTGCCGTCGCCTGCCTGCAGCACGGCGTCGATCCCGAAGAGACGGTCAACTGTCCAGGCGGCTATCGCCTGGGCAACCGTTTCTACCAGTGCCTGGGACGCCACGGCCCGGTCAACATGGTCCGCGCGATCGAGAAGAGCTGCAACACCTATTTTTACGCGCAGGCGCACCGGCTTGGCTATGACAAGATCGCCATGGTCGCGCGCGAGATGGGGCTGGGAGAGGATTTCAACCTGGCCGGAATGAACCAGCGCTATGGCACCATTCCCGACAGCGAATGGAAGATGCGCAAGTTCAAGCAACAATGGACCGCGTCGGACTCGCTCAATGCCGTCATCGGTCAGGGCTATGTGATCGTGAACCCGCTACAGCTTGCCGTGATGACCGCGCGGCTTGCCTCGGGGCGCAAGCTCTATCCGCATCTGATACCGGACACCAGGATCGCCCCCACCCTGCCCTATCCGCCCGAACATCTCGCCATTGCGCAGCAGGGCATGGCGCAGGTGGTGAGCCAGGGCACGGCGGCGCGTTCCCGACTGCCGCTGGAGGGCAACGCGATGGCGGGCAAGACGGGCACCGCGCAGGTCCGCGGACTCGGCTCGGGCACCCGCGGGGGTGCAGGCGTGCCGTGGAAATATCGCGACCACGGCCTGTTCGTGTGCTTCGCCCCGGTCGAGCAGCCGCTTTATGCCGCCGCCGTGGTCATCGAGCACGGCATGGGCGGATCGCGCGCGGCCGCCCCCGTCGCCAAGGATTTCATGACCTATATGTTCGATCCGCAAAAGGCGATGGACAGCCTGCTCGCGATGGAGGCCGGCTGGGGCGGCAATATCCAGGAACGGATGGCCGCCGAATTCGCGTCCTTCCGCGATCGTGCCGAGGGCCGGGTGCCCACCATATCGACGGAAGAGGCCGCCGACTGATGCTGGCTTTTGTTCCCCGCCCGGTGGCGGAACTGCCCTGGCAGATCATCTTCATCACCCTGGCCATTGCCGGGTTCGGCGTGGTGGTGCTCTATTCGGCCGCGGGCGGCAGCGTCTCGCCCTGGGCCGGGATTCACGCGCTGCGCTTTGTCGTTTTTCTCACCATGGCGCTCGTCATCCGGATGTTCAGCGAGAGCTTCGTCAAATGGGGCACTTTTCCCGCTTATGCGGTTTTCGCGGTGCTGCTGCTGCTCGTCGAACTGGCTGGTGCTGTCAAAGGGGGCAGCCAGCGCTGGATCGAGCTCGGGTTCATCCGCCTGCAGCCATCGGAATTCATGAAGCCGCTCGTCGTCCTCGCGATCGCGCGCTTCTACGAGATGCTGCCCATCGGTCAGGCGCGCAGCTGGTCTGCAATATGGCCGCCGCTGGTGCTGATCGGGGTGCCGTGGTTCCTGGTGATGACCCAGCCCGATCTCGGCACCTCGATCGCGATCATGACCGGCGGGGTGACCGTGATGTTCCTGGCGGGCGTGCCGCTTCGCCTGTTCATCGGCGCGGGGCTGGCCGGCGCGGCGTTCGTGCCTTTCGCGTTCTTCTTCCTGCTCAAGGGTTATCAGCAGAATCGCGTGCTGACGTTCCTCGACCCGGAAAGCGATCCCCTGGGCACCGGCTATCATATCAGCCAATCCAAGATCGCGATCGGATCGGGAGGCATCGGGGGCAAGGGCTATCTGCAGGGTTCGCAGAGCCATCTCGATTACCTGCCCGAGGGCCATACCGATTTCGTCTTCGCCACCATGGCGGAGGAATGGGGGCTGATCGGCGGGCTGTTCGTGATCGTGATGTTCGCAGCTTTGCTGCGCTGGTCCACCGCCGTGTCGCTCAACGCGCCCAGCCGCTTCGGCAAGCTGGCAGGCGGCGGGCTTACCATGGTGATCTTCTTCTATATCGCCATCAACCTGCTGATGGTGATGGGCCTCGCCCCGGTGGTCGGCATTCCCCTGCCCTTTCTGAGCTATGGCGGATCGTCGATGATGACGATCATGATCTGTATCGGCCTGCTGATGGGCATCGAGCGGAATAACCGCCAGGGGGGCGGCAGCGCAGGCCGCGTGGTCGCCTGACCGGCATTGCGGCACCCCGCGCCCCGACCTTTGCGACATCTGACCGGGACGAAGAATTTTCCAGGCAAAAAGCCAAAAAACCCCTTCCCATCCGCGCCTGATCCTATATCGGCAGCGCTCTCCCGGCGGTCGCTGATTCGAGCCGACCTGCCAAGGATGGATGGACGCATAGCTCAGTTGGTAGAGCAGCTGACTCTTAATCAGCGGGTCCTAGGTTCGAGCCCTAGTGCGTCCACCAAACTTTCCCAATAAATTCAACTAGCTAGTGGAGCAGTGGCGGCCAAGCCTGTGCTCTTTGGAGCCTAAGTTTCACTATAGGCTCCATATAGGCTCCACCCCCTCTGCTGGCGTGATTCGCATCACGCTATCCACAGATGTTGGTCGATAACCGCCAGCAAGGACCGTGGAGGCATTAATGGAGCGCGCTCATGCCACCGTGTCCCCTACCCCACGTTGTTCTGGCGGTCCCGAATTGCTAAGCATGCTCAATGGGAAAGCCGCGTTCCAGCAAATCCGCTGAGACTGACTTCGATGAGTATGTGACCCGGCGCATCAGCGAAT